>JAJYQG010000114.1 GCA_021794775.1 Pseudomonadota bacterium | reverse complement strand
TCCAGGTTTCTGAAAACCTCGGTTCTGCTTACAATCCCCTTTTCATCTACGGTGGTGTTGGTCTTGGAAAAACCCATTTGATTCAAGCCATTGGCAACCAAATTCTGGAAAGAAATCCGAAAACAAAAGTTCGCTACATTCATGCCGAAAAGTATGTCTCTGATGTTGTGCGCGCTTATCAGCATAAATCTTTTGATGCATTCAAGCGCTATTACCACAGCCTGGATCTTCTCATGATCGACGATATCCAGTTTTTTGGTAACAAAGCCAGAACGCAGGAAGAGTTCTTTTTTGCTTTCAATGCCTTGGTGGAATCACACCGACAAATCATCATCACGTGCGATAGTTTTCCAAAAGAAATCAATGGGATGGAACAAAGGCTCATTTCGCGATTCGGATGGGGTTTGACGGTTGCCGTGGAACCTCCTGAACTTGAAATGCGTGTTGCCATCCTGATCAATAAAGCTCAGCGCGAATCCATCGTTCTGGATGAATCGGTGGCTTTTTTCATAGCCAAGAGCATTCGTTCCAATGTTCGGGAATTGGAAGGAGCGCTTAAACGGGTCGTTGCTTACTGCGGTTTTCGCAATGAGCCCATCACCGTCAACACCACCAAGGAAGCACTGAAAGACGTTCTTGCACTGCAACACCGTCAAATTTCCATTGAAAACATACAGAAAACCGTTGCCGATTACTATAAGATCAAAGTCAGTGACATGTTCTCCAAAAAACGTACCAAAGCCTTGGCGCGTCCCAGGCAGGTCGCCATGGCTTTGGCCAAAGACATCACGGATCTAAGCCTACCGAACATAGGAGAAGCATTCGGTGGTAGAGATCATACAACCGTCATTCATGCTTGCAAAAAAGTCCAGGAGCTTCGGTTATCCGAAGAAGACATCAAAAGAGACTATGAAACCTTGACTCAGATACTGAACGGATGATACCGAAACAACTCTGTTGATAACATGGAGACGATTTGTGAATAACTTTGCAAACCTTTCAATCTGCCTAAGGTATGCACAAACCATCCCCAGCCAATAAGATGGCTTTTGAACGCTGATAATTTTTTGCAACAAGTTGATAGTATGATGTTTTTCATGGTTATCAACATTATTTCGAAACCTTAATTATTATCAAGGTATTTCTATGTCTAATCTGATTACTGATAGAGACAAGCTGTTACAACCTTTGCAAGCTCTGCTTGGCATCGTGGAAAGACGTCATACCATGCCAATTTTGGCCAATGTGCTCATTGAAGCCTCTTCTGACGAAGTGGTGATCAAGGGGACCGACTTGGAGGTTCAAGTCTGCGCATCCGCACCAGCAGAAAAAGTGGAGCTGGATGAACCTTTGGTTGTTTCAGCCAGAAAACTTCACGACATTGTGCGCAGTCTGAAGGAAGGCAGTGCGGTGCAACTGGAGGTGGGCAAAGGTAAGCTTTTGGTCAAATCTGGAAAAAGCCGATTCAATTTATTGACGCACAACGCCAAGGAATACCTGGGAATGGGGCGTTCGGATCAAGAAGGGGTAAGCGTGACGGTGAGCCAAAACACGCTGAAATCCTTGCTTGAACGTGTTCAATACGCAGTGGCCCAACAAGATGTTCGCTTCTATCTCAACGGAACCTATCTTTTGATGGAAGATGGTAAGATCACAACAGTGGCTACCGATGGACATCGTCTGGCGTATACATCCGATTTGTCGGATGCGGCGATAAACAAAATCGAAGCCATACTGCCCAGGCGCACCGTCAGTGAGTTGATCAAGCTGCTTAAGAACAGCGATGACAGTGTCACCATTACCCAGTTTGGCAATCAAATCGAATTTCGTTTTGGTCGTATCGAGTTGTTGTCCAAACTCATCGAAGGCAAGTATCCCGACTATCATAGGGTCATCCCCACCAACCACTACCGTGGATTTACCCTTTCGCGTCTGGCTTTGTTGCAAGGCTTGCAACGCGCTTCGATTTTGTCCAACGATAAGATTCGTGGCGTAAGGTTTCTTTTGAGCAAGGGGAATCTGGCCATCGTGTGCAACAATGGTGATCAGGAAGAAGCCCATGAAGACATTGAGGTGGATTACGATGGCGAACCTATCGATACGGGGTTCAACATCAATTACATCATGGAAGTACTGCAACATATTGCCGTGGATAACATCACCTGCACTTTTGGGGATTCGGGAAGCAGCATGTTGGTAACGATTCCTTCCGGCGAGTTCGATTTTAAATATGTCGTCATGCCGATGCGCATATAATTTTTCAGGATCCAATCCGCGTGAACACAGATAAAGACCTCAGCTATACGTCAGAAAACATTAAAGTTCTCAAGGGCCTGGAAGCAGTCAGAAAGCGTCCAGGCATGTATATTGGAGATACTGCCGATGGGTCAGGGTTGCACCATATGGTTTTCGAGGTGGTGGATAACGCCATTGATGAATCCTTGGCGGGGCATTGCGATCAAATTCAGGTCATCATTCATTACGACAACTCGATTACGGTGACCGATAACGGGCGTGGGATACCCGTGGATATCCATCCGGAAGAAGGCCGTTCGGCAGCGGAAGTGATCATGACAGTGTTGCATGCCGGCGGTAAATTTGATGGCAACAGCTATAAAATTTCTGGTGGGTTGCATGGGGTTGGGGTTTCCGTGGTCAACGCTTTGTCCACTTGGTTGAAACTGACCATTCACCGAGGCGGGAATCGCTATTTCATGGAGTTTCACAACGGTGATCCCGTTGCACCGCTGGAGATGGTGGGGACCTCGGATAAAAGAGGAACCGAAGTTCATTTTCTTCCAAGTATTGAGACCTTCGGATTGGTGGAGTATCACTACGATATCCTGGCCCGAAGATTGCGCGAGCTTTCTTTTTTAAATCATGGCGTTGCCATTGTTCTTAAAGATATGCGCGATGGCAAAGAGGAGAACTTCTCTTTTTCTGGGGGGGTTAAGGGTTTCGTCGACTACCTCAACCGTAACAAATCCGTGATTCATCCCACCATCTTCCATGCTACGGGAGAAAAAGACGGCATTGGGGTGGAAGTGGCCATTCAGTGGAATGAATCCTACCAAGAGAACGTGTTGTGTTTCACCAATAACATTCCACAAAGGGATGGAGGAACGCATTTGACCGCGTTGCGGGCTGCCTTGACACGGACCCTCAATCAATTCATGGTCGATAACGATCAAGCGCGTAAAGCCAAGGTGGAAACCACAGGGGACGATATGCGTGAAGGGATGACTTGTGTACTTTCTGTCAAAGTACCGGACCCCAAGTTTTCATCCCAGACCAAAGAAAAATTGGTGTCTTCTGAAGTCAGACCTGCCGTCGAAGACGTGGTATCCGAGCAATTGAAGAACTTTTTACTCGAAAAACCCCAAGAAACCCGCATCATCATCGGCAAGATCATTGAAGCTGCTCGTGCTCGGGAGGCGGCGCGCAAAGCCCGTGAAATGACACGCAGGAAAGGGGCTTTCGATGGCCTCGGTTTGCCAGGAAAACTTGCTGACTGTCAAGAAAAGGATCCGGCACAAAGTGAGCTTTATCTGGTTGAGGGAGATTCTGCGGGTGGTTCGGCAAAACAAGGTCGAGATCGTAAATTTCAGGCTATTCTTCCGCTTAAGGGCAAGATTTTGAATGTTGAGCGAGCCCGATTCGACAAGTTGGTATCCTCTCAGGAGATCGTAGCGCTGATTACCGCGTTGGGAACGGGGATTGGCAAAGAAGAATATGTTCCGGAGAAGGTACGCTACCACCGTATCATCATCATGACCGATGCGGATGTCGATGGATCGCATATTCGAACATTGCTGCTGACATTCTTCTATCGACAAATGCGTGAGCTGGTGGAACGGGGCCATATTTACATTGCCCAGCCACCGCTTTACAAGGTGGTGCAAGGAAAGTCGGAAAAGTACCTCAAAGACGATCTGGAATTGAATAATTTCCTGCTTGGTGTTGCTTTGCAGGGTGCTGAATTATCCTGTAGCGATGTTGTGATGCGAGGCGAAGCCTTGCAAACCGTGGCAAGGGAATATTTGGTGGCTCGTTCGGTGATTGAACGTTTGTCCCGAATCATGGAACCCGAGATTCTGGAAGCCTTGCTGGGTTTGCCCTCTCTTGACCTGTCCAGTGAAATGGGTGCGAAGATGGCCCTAGGTGGCATTGTCCAGCAGGTAACGCGCCTCTTTGGCAGCAACACAGGTTTAACCTTATCGCTGGAAGAAGACGAACTTCATCAGTATCGTATCAAGATCGAGAAATACGATCACGGTGTAAGCCGCATTTCCCACTTGGAAGAGGATTTTGTGCATTCCGGTGACTATGGTCGCATCCAGAGAGTTGCACACCTGTTACAAGGGATGAATGAAGGTAATCTCATCATCAAGCGAGGAGATAAAGCTCAAACTGTCGATCGTTTTTCGCGTGTGGTCGAATGGTTGTTTGGAGAAGCCCGCCGAGGTATCGGTTTGCAACGTTACAAGGGGCTGGGTGAGATGAATCCAGAACAATTGTGGGAAACCACCATGAATCCGGAAACCCGTCGTCTTTTGCAGGTTCAAATTGAAGACGCCATTCAGGCAGATGAAGTTTTTTCAACCTTGATGGGTGATGAGGTGGAGCCACGACGCCAATTCATCGAGAGCAACGCCTTGGGCGTCACCAATCTGGATGTATGAGAGGGTGTTGGGATGGTTCAAGCAAAAAAACGCTTGAGCCTGCTTCTCAATCGGTCCCAGCCGTACTGTAAAGTCGGTTTGGGTTCGGTGAGCGTGGGGTTGTGGGCTATTTCTCCGCGGCGCAGGAAATGACGGTCAAAAGTGGACTGAGTGATGCCCCATTTCACCAAAAATTGGCGACGGCCATCATTTTTGATGACTTTGCCCGTGGAACGTGACATGAAATGGTAGACCCTTGCGCTACCAATACCCAGAAAGATACGGCACCCAGCCTGCCACATTTTCATGGTGAAATCGTTGTCGCTGCTCATGCCAGGAGAAAATTCTGTACTGTATCCCCCTACCCTGTCCCACCACTGTTTGTGGACCACGGTAGGAGGCCAGGTGGCACCATACCAGTTGGGTTTAGACAGGCTAGCCAGATCACGCAACAAATCGGCTTCACGGAAGCTATCCGGGCCTCTGCCGTAGTCACCGACGATGACGCAGTCATTGCCCGACGCTACAGGCTCGATCATGGTGCCGGAAAGCATGAAAGCATCGGTGCCCAGAAGGCTTATGGCCTTTTCAAGTTCTTTATCCCAGTCAGGCAGACAGACCATATCATCATTCAAGTAAACGATATAGGGGTATTGGGCGTGGGTAGCGATCAGATTGACGGCATCACAGATACCAATGTTGCTCGTCGAATGGGTGAAGGTGATGTTTTGTCGCGAAATCCAGTCCAGAGTCCCATCTGAGCCCTCATTGACATGAACGAGGATCTCATAGGGATGGACGGTGTTCTGGCGGATGCGAGCGATGCAAAGTTGCAGGAGATCGAGGTTATTCCAGGTCGGAATGAGGATGGACCACATTCAAAGGATACCATCCTTGCGTACACGATTTTTAGACCGTAAAGGCTGAGCGGTTCCCTTGCCAGGGGATCGTTTGGGCCCGTTATGGCTTTTCTTCTTGGCCGATGCGTCCCGGCGTTGCTCCAGGGTATTGCCATTGACGGGCGGTTTTTCTGGTTTGTCCGGTGCGTTGGCCAATTTCAGAGCGATCAGGTCTACGGCATCATCCAGGTTGAGTTCGTCGATGTTGACGTCAGCAGGCACGGTCGCATTGACCTTTCCATATTTGACGTACACGCCATATTGGCCACGATGGAGCTCAACGGGCTGGTTATCACGAGGATGTTCGCCCAAAGCTCGAATAAGTCCCGAAGAGGTCTTGCGAGCACTATTTTTGGGTTCATTGAGCAGGGAGATTCCCTGTTCCAGTTCGATGCTGAAAATGGACATGATTTTTGGGATAGAACGGAAATTACCGTCATGCTGAACGTAAGGGCCAAAACGACCAATGTTGACCACCACGGGTTTTCCGGTTTCGGGATGATTGCCCAATGTGCGAGGCAGATGAATCAGCTGGAGCGCCATTTCTGGTGTCAGTTGAGTGGGCTCTACTCCTTTAGGGAGCGAGACCCGTTTGGGTTTCTTACCAGGGGCTGAGGCACTGTCGCCCAATTGGACATAAGGGCCAAAAGGGCCTTGCATGAGCAGAATGGGAAGCTGGCTCTCGGGTTCTACCGCCACGCTGATGGGTTCGTCGGAGCGAGGGGAACCGTCGCGGTTGCGGGTGAAATCGCATTCCGGGAAACCGCTGCAACCAACAAATTTACCACGCTTTCCAAGGCGTACCGTCAACGGTTTCCCGCATTTTGGGCATGCTTCGTCGAGAACTTCCTGGGTGATCTCAGCTCGTGAAACATTCGATTTGTCGGATAACTGGGCGTTAAAATCGGACCAGAAATTATCCAGAACCGTTAGCCATTCGAGTTTTCCTTCGGATATTTGATCCAGCTGGTCTTCAAGTTTGGCGGTGAATTCGTAATCGACGTAACGAGAGAAATGTTCTGTCAGGAAACGGTTGACGACTTCGCCGACATCGGTGGGCGTGAAGCGTTTTTTATCTAGGGCTACGTATTCGCGTTGAACCAGTGTGCTGATGATGCTGGCATACGTCGAGGGTCGACCGATGCCGTACTCTTCCAACGCTTTGACCAAACTGGCTTCACTGAAACGGGGTGGTGGTTGGGTAAAATGTTGTTCGCCCCATAAGCGGTTTGGAACCAACGTTTCTCCTTCCACGAGAGGAGGGAGTCGAAGTTCATCGTCGTTGGCTTCGCTGGAAACATCATCCACATCTTCGCGATAGACGGCGATAAATCCAGAAAAAACAAGGGTCTGTCCTGTGGCGCGAAATAGTGCTGCAGGGCCAGCTTCGATATCGGCGCTGACCGTATCGAAGCGCGCAGGGGCCATCTGGCAGGCCACCGTTCGCTTCCAGATCATTTCATACAGTTTGAATTGCTCAGCGCTCAGATGTTGGCGCAGGCTGTCTGGTGTATGGGCAATGGCGGTGGGGCGAATGGCTTCATGAGCCTCCTGCGCATTTTTGCTTTTGTTGGCGTAGGAGACGGTCTTGGCTGGCAGGAATTCGGCCGAAAAATTGGCTGCAATATGTTGCCGAATATCCGTCAATGCTTCTTGGGAAAGTTGTACCGAGTCGGTTCTCATGTAGGAGATCAAACCGACGGCGCCACTGCCAATATCAATGCCTTCATACAATTGTTGGGCGACTTTCATGGTGCGATCGGTGGTAAAACCAAGTTTCCTAACCGCTTCCTGTTGCAGTGTCGAGGTTGTGAATGGGGCTGCGGGGAAACGCAAGCGCTGCTTTTTCTCAATCCGGGTGACAGTAACGGGTACACCTTGCAGGGAAGACAGGATCTCCGATTGGCGTGCCTCATTGGGGATGGTCGCGTTTTGAACCTTTTCGCCATCGAGTTGCACCAGTTTGGCTTGAAACAGTTGCTGATTCTTTTGGCTTTCCAGATGAATCGACCAGTATTCCTCCTGAACGAAGGCGCGGATGGCCATTTCACGTTCAACGATCAGCCGCAAGGCCGGACTCTGAACACGACCAGCGGATAAGCCGCGGCGAATTTTTTTCCAGAGTAAAGGCGACAGGTTGAAACCCACCAAATAATCCAGGGCTCGTCGGGCCTGCTGAGCGTTGATCAGATCCAGGGACAGGGTCCTTGGGTTGGCCACGGCGTCACGAATGGCATTCTGTGTGATTTCGTGAAAAGCCACACGTTCAACGCTACGGTTGGCCAAAAGCTGACGCTGCTGGAGGATTTCGGCCAAATGCCAGGCAATGGCTTCTCCTTCGCGGTCCGGGTCGGTGCCCAGGTAGATGTGATCAACCTTTTGCACGGCTGCACAGATGGCTTCCACATGCTTCTTGTTGCGCTCGATGAGCTGGTATTTCATGGCGAAAGCATCGTTGGTGTCAACGGCCCCCGATTTCGGGATTAGATCGCGCACATGTCCATAAGAAGCCAAGATCTCAAAAGTGGGACCAAGATATTTCTTCAGGGTCTTGGCTTTGGAGGGGGATTCAACGATTAAAAGGTTTTTGGAATCGGTCATCGTGTTTTTTCAATGTATCGGTGTATGCTCAAGATGAATCAACTCTTCGATCAGCAAGGCGTTCGGATCGGAACCTTGGCGCCATAAGACCATCAGTGTCAAGAGCTTGACTTTGTCTAGATTTGGCTCATCAAAATCGGAAGCCATGAGCCCGGAAAGAATCAGTTCTCTTTGCATCGGGGTTAACACCCCGCCATGTTCAAGAAAGGCGAGAAATTCCCAGCCATCCTGTTCCAGGCAGGCCAACTCGGCAGGAGCAAGGTGACGACAGGCCATGGGGCTGACCCAGTCTTCGGGAAAATGGCCGGTATGGCTCAAGACGCCATTGTCTTGCTCCGCGCAGATTTCCAAGGTAGCAAGCCAGTTCAATGTGCCGTCGACGGCTATTTCTTCAAAGCCAGCTGCGTAAAGACGCTCTGCAAGAACCGATCGGGAAGGGTAAATTCCCGATACAAAGAAGTTCTCGTAAACAAAAAAAAGGATGTCCACCATTGTTGCGATCCTTAAGATTTACACCAGGGCGGAACGGCTCAAGCCACGATCTTAGTTCATTTTGACCAATTTCTGGGCCATCCCTCCAGGGAGCAAGGCCACGTGGCCGGCAAGTTCCATCAAGGTCAAGAGGGACGCTACTTCACGCAGCGTCAATGCATTCAATTTGGCCAACCGATCCATGGACACCGGCGCATTTCCCATATTCTGCCACAGCTTGTAACTTTCTTCATCGAGAAACTGGGTGGCGTCAGGGATGGAACGAAGCTTACTGTCCCCAGATGCTGCCAATGTTGAGGGCAATCTCGGGAGTTCGTCAAGTATATCGCGCACGCTTTCGACCAATTTGGCGCCTTCCTTGATCAGGTGGTGACACCCTTTGGACTGGGGGGAATGGATGGAGCCGGGCAAGGCAAACACTTCATGGCCAAGCTCCAGGGCTAAACGGGCTGTGATCAACGAGCCACTGTCGAGAGAGGCTTCCACCACCAGGCAACCTTGGCATAGGGCGGCGATAAGGCGGTTACGGTGGGGGAAATGCCACGAATGGGCAGGGCTGTTGGGTTCAAACTCGGTCATGATGAGGCCTCCGGCTGTTGCGATATGCTGAGCCAGACCGAGATTCTGGGGTGGATACAAGCGGTCAATGCCCGTTCCCATGACGGCGATGGTCTTGCCGCGCTCCATCATGCCTCCTTGGTGAGCTCCCGCATCAATGCCCAGTGCCAGGCCGCTGATGATGGTGTATCCAGTCAAAGATAGCTCTCGGGCAAATGCTGTTGCATCGAGCAATCCCTGTGCGGTGGGGTTGCGACTTCCAACGATGGCCAGTATGGGTTGTTCGAGCAGCCCTGGCGCGCCTCTTAAGTAAAGGCTTTTTGGGGGAGAAGATAGGTGCATCAGCGTGGCGGGATAGCTTGGGTCACCTGGGTGCAGCGTGACGAATGGCTGTGGTTGTGTTGATTGCGTGTCGGGGGCATCTGAAGGTAAAGGAAGGAAAGGGCTGGGCATAGGAATCGACAAAGGGCGGATTGGGGGTACCGCTATGATAAAATAGCCTTGTTCCCTCAATGAATATTAGTCGGTTTCTTCATGGCGCTTCTTTCTATCCTCCGTTACCCCGATCCACGTCTCTACCGTCCGGCTCGCCCTGTTGAGATGGTTGATGAGGGCATTCGCCAACTGGTGAAGGATATGTTGGAGACCATGTATGCGGCGGAAGGCATCGGATTGGCTGCAGTGCAGGTTAACGTTCCGCTGAGCGTGATCGTTATCGATGTCTCGAAAGACCGTTCTCAACAAAAAGTATTCATCAATCCGGTACAGTTGTCAGCGTCCGGTCATCGCGAACATGAGGAAGGGTGTCTGTCGGTTCCGGGGATCTACGATAGGGTGGTGCGTGCCGACAGTGTGATGGTGGAGGCGATGAATCTTGAGGGAGAAAGTTTTCGCTTCGAGGGTGATGGATTGTTGGCAACCTGTTTGCAGCATGAAATGGATCATCTGCTGGGTAAGGTGTTTGTCGATTATCTTTCTCCCTTGAAGCGCAATCGGATCAAGGCAAAGTTGCGCAAACGAGCTCGGGAAACTTTTTGATGCGTGTTTTGTTTGCGGGAACGCCAGCGTTTGCGGCAACCTCCCTTGAGGCCCTTTTGGCATCGGGTCATGATGTGGTTGCGGTTTTGACCCAGCCCGATCGACCCGCTGGGCGTGGTAAAAAAGTGCTTCCTGGCCTGGTGAAGCAGAGCGCGGTTAAAGCCGGTGTGGCGGTGTTACAACCCGACAAACTGGACCAACAGGCGCTGGCTTTGCTGGAGCGTTACCGTCCCGATGTACTCGTCGTCGTGGCTTATGGGCTTCTGCTGCCCCCTTGGTTGCTGGAGCTTGCACCGTGGGGAGCGCTCAACGTCCATGCATCGTTGTTGCCACGCTGGCGTGGAGCGGCACCGATCCAGCGCGCGATCATGGCCGGAGATCATGAAACGGGCATTTGTTTGATGCAGATGGATCATGGGTTGGATACAGGGCCTGTGCTGGCTCAACTGGCTTGCCCCATCGAGGACCGTGATACTTCAGCATCCTTGCATGACCGCTTGGCTACTCTTGGTGCCCGTCTTCTGGTGGAAACATTGAATCATCTCGATGAACGGTTGCGCCTCAAGCAGTCCCAATCTGAAGAGGGAGTCATGTATGCCCACAAGATTCGTAAAGAAGAAGCGATCATCGACTGGCATGCCGATGCCGATGTTTTGGACCGAATGATCCGCGCTTTTATCCCGGCGCCTGTGGCCAGGACCATGCGCCACGGGGAAGCCCTCATGATTCGTGAGGCGCAGGTGATGCCTGAATCCAGGGAGAGTCCTTCAGGATTGCCCGGTCAAGTGTTACGGATCGATGATGAAGGCATTGAAGTGCTTTGTGGTCGGGGCGGACTTAGAATTCTGCGCTTACAGAGGCCTGGTGGGAAGGTGTTGTCCGTGCGTGAATTTTGTACGGGCGTTCCGCTGCAGGTTGGAGAACGTTGGGGGATGAGCTTATGATGGAAATCCAGCGTATGGCGACCTTGGCGTTGATGTCGGTATGGGGTGGGAAAAATGCCGATCGAGCCATCAAAGATGCCCTTGCTCAGACCAAAGTGGTGTTGACCGATCATCAGAAATCGTCGATACAGGATGGCCTGTACGGGGTCTTGCGTTATAGGACTGAACTGGAGTTGGTGTTGGCTCCCTTGTTTCAGAAGCGCCCCCCCGATCCGTCACTCCAGATTTTACTGTTGTTGGCCACTTATCAGCTGTTGCATACGCGATTGGCTCCTCACGCCGTGGTGACCCATGCTGTGGAGACGGGCATGGTGCTGGCTGGAGAAAAGGTCAAGGGGTTTATCAACGGTGTCTTGCGCAACCTGTTGCGACAGAAAGATGGGTTGGTGGAGCAGGCTCGGTCAACCCTGGAAGGACAATACGCGCATCCGGTCTGGTGGATCGCCCGTCTGCAAAAGGATCATCCGCAACGCTGGGAAGATTATCTTCGGGAGGCTCAGAAACCTCCGCCGATGATGCTGCGCGTCAATCGGCGCCACAACAGTGTAGCGCAGTATCTGCAAAATCTGAAAGAGCATGATATGGATGCCGTGCCCGTTGGTCGCGATGGCTTGCGCCTGACAACGCCGGTATCGGTGAGCCATTTGCCAGGCTTTGAGCGCGGTTTGGTATCGGTCCAAGATGCTTCGGCGCAAGTGGCTTCTGCTCTGATGGGACTTCATCCTGGGCAGCGTATTCTGGACGCTTGTGCTGCCCCGGGGGGGAAGACGGCCCATATACTCGAAAGCGTGACCAGGGTTGATATGGTGGCTTTGGATAAGGAATCCGAACGAATCAGGAAAATGCAAAAAGATATGGTCCGCCTGAAGCTCGAATTTCCCGTACTTTGTGCGGACGCTCGGGAAACATCGCGTTGGTGGGATGGAAAGCTGTTCGACAGGATACTTCTGGATGCTCCTTGCAGCGGATCGGGGGTGGTCAGACGGCACCCTGATATCAAATGGTTGCGTCAGGAAAGTGACGTCCCTAAAATGGCCAGGCAACAGTTGGAGTTGTTGTCGGCGCTTTGGCCTTTGCTGAAAAAAGGGGGGCGTTTGGTCTATGCCACTTGTTCCGTTTTTGATGAAGAAAATCAATCGGTGATCGATGGTTTTTTGCAGCGCCAGAGCGGCGTTCGGTCATTGGATGTATCTGATCTTCTTGAAAAATCGTGGGTAAACGGTGATGCTGACGCCGTGACGATGCCAGTATGGAGTTCAGGGCGGATATGTCCCGATGAGGATCACGATGGTTTCTTTTACGCGGCATTGCAGAAAAGCTAGCGGGCTTTTCCTGCTGGTCATGTTGACTTTGGTGGCGCGGCACGCCGCCGCCGAAGGCATCGAGAGGGTAACGTCGGAAGTCCATGCTACGGCTTCGGGCGTGCTGGTTCTGAGTGCTGCTTACCGGGTGACCTTGACGCCTGCCTTGGTCGATGCTTTGCAGCATGGCGTGCCTCTGTCTTTTGCTCTCGATTTGGAGATGACCCAGCCGCGCTGGTACTGGTTCGATAAAAAGATGCTGGATTGGCATCAGGAACGGCGCATCACCTACAACGCGCTAACGCGGACCTATCGTTATTATCTTGGCAGTATCTATCTGACTTTCAACGAGTTGTCTGAAGCGCTTGCGGCTCTTTCTTCTGTTCAACCTGTCAGCATTACGCCCGATAGCCCATGGAAGAAAGACACGGTTTACCGGGCCATACTGACTTTCCGTCTGGATACGTCGAGTCTGCCGAAGCCGTTCCAGCTGGATGCCCTCTATACCAGTGACTGGAATTTGGCTGCTTCTCCCTACGAATGGACTTGGCATCCTTGAAGCGCAAACGCTTCGGTACCCAGTCGCTCTGGATCCTGATACCCACGTTTACGGCGGTGGCTGTATTTCTGTTTTTGTTGTCGGTGGCATCGGGCAACACCGGGCTGTTTGCGGCCAATTATCCCAGTTTGCTGCTGGGCGGTGGTTTGTTGGCCTTGGGATTGCTGGGGCTGGTGGGCTATCAGTTGGTTCAGTTGTATGCCAAGTGGCGCCAGAATGTTTTTGGGTCCAGGCTGACCATGAAGTTGGTGCTGTTGCTGGTAGGCATGGCGGTATTGCCAGGAAGTTTGGTGTTTGGAGTGTCGGTACGCTTTCTGTCAGGCAGCATCGAGTCCTGGTTTGATGTCAATGTTGACCAGGCGCTGACGGCAGGGCTTGGTCTCGGGCGCACAGCGTACGACAGCCTTCTGACCGATCTGGTGCATAAAGGGGAAGCCATGGCTTCGCTGCTTTCCGAGGCTACGGCCCTGGAAGAACGTTCGCTGTTGCATCAATTGAGGGAACAGTTTGGTGTGCAAGAAGCTTCCCTGTTTTCCAAAAACGGGGACGTATTGGCTTTTTCCAGTGGTAATAATGATGCCATAGTCCCCTCCAATCTCTCCTTCAGCCCGGCCATCAACCATCAACTGCGTTCCCTGCGTCCCTATCGTTTGGTTGAAACCTTGCCGGGTAAAGGTACTTATCTGCGCGTTCTGGTCCCGGTCAATCAAATTTCGTTTGAAGAAGATTTCAAGATTTTGCAACTGCTGCAGCCTGTGTCCCAGGAGATGACCACCAATACCGATAAAGTGGAAGAGGCCTATCGGGGTTACCAGCAGTTGATACTGGCGCGCAACGATCTTAAAAATCTTTATCGCCTCAATTTGACCTTGGTGTTGTTGTTGACCGTGTTGACGGCCATTGTGCTGGCCTTTGTCATTTCGGAGCGGCTGGGTGCACCACTCAATGCCCTGGCTGAGGGGACGTTAGCGGTGGGAGCTGGCGATTACAACGAAATCAATCCGGTCAGCAGCAACGATGAAATTGGACTTTTGACGGCGTCGTTCAATACCATGACCAAGCGTCTGAACGAAGCATCGCTCAGCCGTGAACGCTATCAGCGTGAGTTGACGGATGCCAAAGTGTATCTGGAAACGGTGTTGTCCAACCTGTCGCCTGGCGTGATGGTGCTGGATGCTCATTTGAAAATCCGCAGCATGAATCTCTCGGCGCAAACCATGCTCCAGGTAGAATGGCGCGATCATCAGCTTCTCGGGGCGTTGGGAAACGAGACATCCTCTGTTTGGCCGGTGATCTGCTTCCTGATCGCCAAGTTTGACAACGGGGGTCAGGATGGCTGGGAAGATGATCACGACGTGAAGTATCAGGGCGAAGTGCGAAAGTTACATTTCAAGGCATCGCGTTTATCGTTGCAGAACAGCACGGGTTGGATTTTGGTGTTCGACGATATCACGCATATTTTTCTGGCTCAACGCTACGCTGCCTGGGGTGAGGTCGCACGCCGCTTGGCCCATGAAATCAAGAATCCGCTTACGCCGATCCAGCTTTCGGCTGAGCGTCTGCAGCACCGTCTCGAGGACAAACTTGGGGATCAGGATGCCGATCTCCTGCGTCGTTCCACACGCACCATCATCAATCAGGTGGATGCATTGAAAAACATGGTGAACGGTTTTGGTGAATATGCCAAAGTGTCGCGCATCGCTGACCAAAAGCTTTCTCTCAATGACTTGATTTCGGAAGTTTTGGTTCTGTACGAGAATGTCGAAGATCAGGTGCGTTTTGCACCTGAGCCATCGTTGCCGTTGATTCAAGGCGATCCCGTGCGCTTGCGGCAGGTGATCCACAATTTGATTCAAAATGCTTTGGATGAAGGACAAGGAAAACCAGGCTTCAATGTCAGGATAAGTACGGCTGTCGAGCGTGGGTGGGCGATCTTGTCCGTGTCCGACAATGGACGGGGATTTGATCATGAACTGATCGCCAGGATTTTCGAACCCTATGTTACGACCAAAGATAAAGGAACAGGGCTTGGTTTACCGATCATCAAGAAAATCGTCGAAGAGCACCATGGACGAATACGAGCATTCAATGCCAGTACGGGGGGTGCAACCATTGAAATCGGGTTGCCTTTGAGACAGGAGGCCGCGTGATCAACAAGTTGATATTGGTGGTGGATGATGAAATCGGCATCCGTGAATTGCTGTCCGAGATACTGACAGATGAAGGTTACGAGGTCAAGGAAGCCTCGGATGCCGGAGAAGCGCGGGAGATGTATGTCCGTTACCAGCCACAACTGGTTTTGCTGGACATCTGGATGCCGGGTGAAGACGGGGTATCGTTGTTGAAGGAATGGCGTGAGCATGGTCAGCTGGACGTTCCGGTGGTCATGATGTCCGGTCATGCCACCGTGGACATGGCTGTAGAAGCGACCCGGATGGGTGCTTTCGGCTTTCTTGAGAAGCCCATCGCGTTGCCCAAACTGTTGGGAACGGTGGCACGGGCCATGGAGTCGGCACAACATAAGTCGGAGGAGCAGTTCTCTTTTGCGGATTTGGGCAGTTCACAGGTTATCGCCGATCTGCGTGACAAACTCAAAGCTGCATCCCATCGGTCTGGGGTTTTTCTGCTGATCGGAGAGCATGGATCCGGTCTCGACCTTGCCGCACAAAAAATTCTGAAGCCTGACGCTCCGATGTTTGTTTCCAGAGATTATGCCTGGCTTGAAGACAATCCTTTTCTTCCCTTGGAAGCATTTCAGCATGGTGGAATACTGATCGAAGATATCGAGTCTCTTTCGCTTCTGGCTCAGAAAGGGCTATTGCTTCTTATGGAAAAACTCGAGCGTTACGATATGAGGCTTATGTGTGGATCGCGTAACTCACTGGAGTACATGGTTATTGATGGGAATCTGGTGGCCTCCGAACTGGTTGAGCAGGGAGTAGAGGCGATTAGAATTCCTGCATTGCGCGAACATGTGGCCGATCTTCCTGACATCTGCCGCAGCTTTTTGGGCAGGATGACCAAAGCGGGCGAGATTCCCCGTCGCAGCCTTTCGAGTGGTGCCATAAGCCTGCTTGGAAGCTACCCATGGCCTGGTAATTTGCCCGAGTTGGCGAACTCTTTACGCACATTGGCCTTGACATCGGCCGGCGTGGAAATAGCCTACGAAGATGTACGACGTTTCTTCTATGAGCAGGGGGTTCAGCACGTTGAGCGCGATCAGCTTGGAGCAGGGGGGGGCGGTATGGCGACGGATTGGTCCTTTCTGTTCGACAAGCCGTTGCGTCAGGCGCGAGACAGCTTTGAAAAGCTTTA
The DNA here is from genome assembly GCA_021794775.1 of Pseudomonadota bacterium. Taxonomy (GTDB): domain Bacteria; phylum Pseudomonadota; class Gammaproteobacteria; order Burkholderiales; family Ferrovaceae; genus Ferrovum. The sequence goes on along the minus strand of JAJYQG010000114.1, from coordinate 2,785 downwards.
TCTTGAACACCATCTAAGGGAAGCGCGAGGGAACATGTCTCGCGTCGCGGAACATATTGGTCTTGAGCGAACCCACCTTTACCGCAAGTTGCGGCAGCTGGGCATTGAGAATATGACCTTTCGCGGAGAAGTGGATAAACCGGAGCCCCATGACGAAACCTGATCGCACATGGCTGATTCTTTCCCATGGTTTCAACATGGATGGCAGAGCCGCCAGTCTTACTATCACCGATAAGATGCCGTACCTGATCCAATCGGGCATACATCCTGTGGTACTAAGCGCCAAGACCGGGACCCAGGATACGCGTTTTCCCCATGATCAGCTTTGGCCATGGGGACCCGCGGGTTTTCGTTTTGACCTGCGCCACCGTCTCAACGTCTTATGGGGGAAGCGGGGCTGGCGTTATCGCGTGGTAACGGGTGCCGTAAGTCTGTTGTTGGCCCCATGGATCTTGCTGGAGCGTTTGGTAGCAGGGTTGCAGAGTCAATGGTCTTGGACTCCGGCGGCGGTTTGGCATGGTCTCCGGTGGGTACGCCGTACCTCCCCTGAGCTGGTGTATTCGACGGGAGGTGCCTATTCTGCCCATTGGGCCGGTTACTGGATCAAGAAATTGACGGGAATTCCATGGATTGCCGAAATTCATGATCCCATGGTGTTTCCGGGCACGGTTCCTGGCACACGCAATCTCAAGTTCTGGGCGAAGCTGGAAGGTATGATCTGCTCAGAAGCCGATCTGGTCTGGTGGTTTACCGATCAGGCGTTGGCCAGCGCACGGCGTCGACATCCCCAACTGGGGGATAAAGGTTTTGTGGTGCTTCCTGGTGCTGATCCGCCCAAGGGCAGTGCGCCTTATGTCAGAGGCAATGCGTTGCGTCTTGGTCATTTTGGTTCGCTTTCCGAAGTAAGAACGCTGAAATTATTTGTGAAGGGCTTTGCAAGGTTTAAACAAGCGCATCCGGATCAGGCGACTCATATCGAAGTCCACTGTTATGGGGGAAGCATGGATCGCCTTGCGAAAGCCACGATAGCAGAGCACGATTTGGGCGCCCATTTTATCGAGCATGGCCGAATAGAGACCGATGCCATCACGGGATTGTCCGGTCGTGAGCGTATTCAGCAAATTATGCATGGTATGGATGGATTGCTGTTGATTCATGGCCATACCCAGGATTGCGCAGAATATATTCCCTCCAAGGTTTACGATTATTTCTGGGCAAGACGCCCTGTTGTCGCACTGACGCATCTCAACCCACAGTTGACCGACATGGTGCGAGCCTACAACGGCTATGCCGTGGAAATTGACGAGGATGGCAGCGTGGAGCAACTGCTGCAACAGGTTTACGACGATTGGCATGAGGGTCGAATGCTGGCTTCTCCTCGGCAGCCATTGGGGCCGGATCAGGCGGTGGAAAAAGTTCTTGCCCGAGTTGCCGCAACAATACCCGGGGTCTCAAGGTGAACAGGGTCTTGCGGTGGGATGGGGCAGATGGGCTGGTACGTGGACTGACTTACGCGATGCTGCTGTCGCTGCCATTTGCCGTTGGTGGCGTTAATCTGTTTGGATATTTGATCCTGGTGGTAGCCCCGTTCAGCGAGACTTGGCGTCAGGCATGGCACCGGCTGGTAACCAACAGAATGGCAGGAATCGCCCTGCTGATGCTGGGAATGGTTGCAGTGGGGACGTTGTATTCTCTGGGCGGTTCACAAGAGGCCCTGAATGTTTTGAACCGGTACCATAAATTGCTGTTCATTCCCTGGTTGATGCCATTCTTTTGTCGCGATGAGGATAGGGTTCGCGCATTGCACGTTTTAGCGCTGGCGTTGTCGATCAATGTGGCCATCTCATGGACCGAATATTTGGGTCTGACCCATGTCAGCGATCCCATTTACGACGGGGTTGCTCCCGGACATTTCGGGGACAATGTTTTCAGAACGCATATTGCCCAAGGCCTTTTGTTTGATGTATTGCTGGTGATTGCCGGGGTGCATGTCATACGTGCAACAGGCAGGATACGATACTTGTTTGCCATCATTGGGTTGCTGACGGCGCTCAATATCTTGGTTGTGATGGTGGGGCGGACGGGAAAAGCACTGCTTCCGGTGATTTTGCTGTGGCTTTTGTACGAGTGGTTGACGGTCGATCGCGCATTCTTCCGCATTCCCGCCAAGTGGAAAAGCATGGCCCTTCTGTTGGGCGTACTGGTGATGGCAGGAACCACATGGAGTCTGGCGCATCCATCGACCATGCTGGGAACCATCGTCAGTGAGGTCAGGGCATCGCGTGCCACAGGGGTTGATACCTCCCAAGGAGAGCGTGTGCAGTTCTGGCAGAAAGGGTTTCGTCTGATACGGCTGAATCCCTGGTATGGTTCTGGAGCAGGTTCGGTGCATGCCCAGACATTGAAACTGGCACAGCATGAAACCAGCTTTCTGGGTCGTATGGCGACCTACAACCTACACGATGAATTTCTCATGTGGGCTGTTCAGTTCGGTTTCCCAGGGCTTTTTGTGATCGTGTTGTTTTTTATGTATTACCTCAGCGCGGCGCCTGGTAGTGAGGTATCTGCCATAACGATGCGCGGAGCCGGTTTGGTGTTTTTGATCGGTTGCCTGTTCAACTCGTTTCTCATGGATTTTACAGAAGGCTACAGTATGGTGTTGTTGGCCGGGGTTTTGGCGCGCTTATGAAATTGTTGGAAATGTTGCGTGCCTACCATAGGCAGGTGCTGAAGCTGCCGACGGACCTTTCGTGTTGCAATCCATCTTTGGCGCGAACGCCGGAAG
>JAJYQG010000031.1 GCA_021794775.1 Pseudomonadota bacterium | reverse complement strand
GGATGTTCAACTCCTTCAGCAGTTCGACCGCCGTGCCGTTGCAGATCCCAGGTGATCGTTGCGGATAAATGCGCCGCTGTGGGCAGGGCATTCCTGGGTACAAACGGGTCGTCTTCAGCCTGGAGCAGCAGGGTAGGGCAGGCAATGCTGGCGAGGAAGGGGCGGCAACTGCTGCGATCCCAGTAATCCTGAGCATTGTAAAAGCCGTGCAGCGGGGCCATGCAGCAATCGTCGAACTGCCGTAAGGTGGTTGCGGCCAAGGCTCCCGTGAGATCGAAAAGCCCAGGAAATTGCTGCTGTTTGTTGATGGCCTTGCGTTTCAGGGTGGCCAGAAAGTTTTGCGTATACAGCCGGTTGAATCCCGTGGCCAGGTGATCGCCAACCAGGGCCAGATCGAAAGGCGTAGCCACGGCGGCACAACGATCAACCCACGATGCAGCCTGATGCGACAGTTCTCCAAGCCATTTGAGCAACAGGTTGGCACCCAGCGAAAAACCCGTGGCATAGCGGGGTACCTCGGGATACTCGAGGCGCACCCGGTGCAGCATCCAGTGAATCTCGGCACTGTCGCCAGCATGGTAGAGGCGTGGTGCACGGTTGAAGAGGTCGCCACAGGCGCGAAAACTGGGCGCGACGACATGCCACCCGCGCGAGTGGGCTGCCAGCGCCAGGTGGACGATGTAGCGGGAGCGATGACTGCCCTCGAGACCGTGGAAGAGAACCAGCACCGGATGGCCGGGTTTCCCTGCCAGGCGCGCAACGGTCAGGACATCGTCGTCGGGGCTGGACCAGGTTTCTTCATGCCAGGTCACGCTGGGTTGCGCGCCTGCGAGGGCGGCGGTCAGTGTTTGGGCATGGGCATTGCGCAGCCACCAGGGTGGCGTAAACGGGGTCATGCGTGGATGTGCTGACGCGGTGCGCGCCGTGCCTGGCATACCAATTCGTAGGAGAGGGTGCCCAACGTATGCGCCAGCGTTGCAACGGGCACCTGGTCTCCCCACAGTTCGACGGCATCCCCGACCTGTACGCCGGGGGCCTCGGTGAGGTCCACCGTCAACATATCCATCGACACCCGACCGACCAAAGGCACGATTTGCCCACCGACATGAACCGGGGTTCCCTGCGGAGCGGTGCGCGGGTAGCCATCGGCATAACCGCAAGGAATGACGCCAATGCGGGAGCGCCGTGTGGCGGTAAACAGGGCGCCATAGCCGACGCTTTCACCGGCTGCGATGGTGCGTTCGGTCATCAGGCGCGATCGCAGCGACATCACCGGCAACAGTCCGGCGCGTGGTGCAATGCCGGGTGAAGCGGGATCAAGACCGTACAGCATCAGCCCTGGACGACCCCAATCGCCATGGCTTTGCGGATAGCCCAGGATGGCCCCGGAGTTGCTCAGGCTGGTTTCGACGCCGAGTCCGGCGATGGCTTGGCGGAAAAGCGCCAGCGGTGCATCCAGGGCATGGGGAGACAGGCCATCGGCATGGGCAAAGTGGGTCATGGCCACGAGGGTGCGCTGCCCCTGTTGACGAAAGCGCCGTACCAGCGCAGGTAAGGCTTCCGGGGCAAAGCCCAATCGATGCATGCCCGTATCCACCTTGATCCAGACAGGAGGAGCCTGTGCGCCGGCAGTTGCGGCCAGCATCTGCTCCGCCTGCCAGGCGGTATGCACCACCGGTGTCATGTCATGGGCCAACGTCAGTGCGCGGTCTTCGGGGCTGAAACAGCCCTCCAGCAGGACGATGGGCAATGCGATGCCAGCCTGACGCAGGGCCAGTCCTTCCTCCAGGGTGGCCACGGCGAACCCATCGGCAACGTCGGCCAGAGCATGGGCGCAGGCGATGGCCCCGTGTCCATAGGCATCCGCTTTGACAACGGCAAGCAGACGGCCTCCGTGATGCTGTCGTGCGATGGAAAAATTGTGACGCAGACGCGTGAGATCGATACGGATATGGGTAGGACGCATGATGGTTACACTCTACCATCACGCTGGCGCGTATGAAAAGCACGTATCGGTTGGGTTGTTTGCCCAAAGGGGTCGGCGCGGGCGCTCTATGATGACTTCATGGACAAGAGCTATCTCGAACGACTGCTGGACGATGCGCTGGGTGCGCTCAGTCCCCTGCTGGAGGACGAAACTGTCCGCGAAGTCATGGTGAATGCTCCCGATGACGTCTGGATCGAACGGGGCGGAAAACTGGAGGCGGCCGGGGTTTCTTGTTCCGCTGGGGCAGGGAGAACCATGATTCAGGTCTTGCTGGCTTTGTCGGGACGGGCTGCCCAACATTTTGGTGAGGGTTTGCTGCTCGATACCGCCTGGCGTGACTGGCGTCTTTCGGCTGTTTTGCCTCCGGTGGCGGTGCGGGGCCCGGCACTTTGCTTTCGTAAGCATGGGTCGACGGTCTTTCCCCTGGCCAGTTTTCTGGCGCAAGGAACCACCAAGGGTTCCGATGATGGGATCAGGCAGGATGGTGCGACATGGCCGCAACGGTTGGTGCAATGGGTGCGCACGGGCAGAAACATTCTCGTTTGTGGCGCGACGGGGGCCGGGAAAACCGCATTGCTGAACGCCTTGATCGGTCTCATTCCGGCCACACAGAGGCTGGTGGTGATCGAAGATACCCGCGAATTGCTGGTGCGACAGGCCAATTATGTCACTTTCGAAGCCAATCCAGCCTGTCAGGTGACGCTCCGCGATTTGCTGCGCCAGGCTTTGCGCTTCAGGCCGGATCGCCTTGTCGTGGGAGAGGTGCGGGGAGCCGAAGCCTTCGATCTGGTACAGGCCATGAATACCGGGCACCGCGGCTGTCTTGGGACGTTGCACGCCAATCATGCGGAGGATGCCTTGCATCGCCTGGCCCAGCTGGTGTTGCAGGCGGGCATGGGGTGGAGCGAGGAGGCTGTGGCGCGCCAGATTGCGCGGACCGTGCATGGCGTGGTTCATGTGGAGCGCTTGCACGGCAAGCGTCGTATCCGTGATTTGCAACAACTGGAGGGATATGAAAATGGGCGATACCGGATGTCGTGACAGGATCAAACAGCGTTTGAATGGGCAGGATGTCTGGCGAGGGTTGCTCATCGGGCTCTGCTCGCTGGCCCCTGTCGCGTTGGCGGTGTATACCCCGATGCCTTGGGAGGGGCCGATTTGCGCGGTGGCGAGCAGTCTCAAGGGGCAAGTGGCGGTGGTGTTGTCGGTCGTGGCAACCATCATGATTGGCATCATGTTCATGTATGCAGAAACGGGTGGCGTGGTGGCGCGCATCGCCAGCTGGTTGTTGGGTATGTCCTGCGCATTGTCGGTGGTGAGCATCATCACGGCCCTGTTTCCGGGCGTCGTCATGCCGGGTTGTCTGTGAACGGGGCCAGCCGGCGTGTCACGCCTTGTTATCGTTGTTTGTGGGAGCCTTTGCTGATTGCGGGGGTGGAGAAACCCTTTGCCATCGTCAACATCACCCTGGCCATAGCCATGGTGGGCGATCTGCACCTCTGGGCCTGGTTGCCGGTGGCGCTGCTGTTCCATGTTTTTATGCGCCACATCACAGCCGACGATCCATGGATACGCAGGATCTATGTGCGCTACAACCAGCAGGCGGACGCTTTTGATCCCTGGGTGGCACCAAGGATGAAGCGCGGTTGTCGCCCGGAAGGGATGGGGCGGGGGATGATGGGTTGAACATGGCCAGGGAGGACGATGGGGCGAAGGCCACGCGCAGTCTGGCTGAGGTGTTGCCCTGGTTGCTGCAGATTGCACCAGGGGTGGTGCTGAACAAGGATGGAGGATTGCTGGCTGTGTTTTCATTGCGGGGGTTATGGGTCGAGACCCTGGATCCGCTCATGCTCGACCGTGCCGTCGATGATCTGGAGCAGGGTATGCGTGCCCTGGATAGGCGCTGTACGCTCTGGTGCACCGTGTTGCGGCGGCCGGCGCTGGCTTATGTTGAAGGGAGGTTTGGGCAGGTCGGCAGCGCCACCGTGGATCGGTTGTACCGCCAGACGTGGCAGCGTCGGCCTTGTTACACCAATCGCCATTATCTCAGTGTGTTGTGGGGTGACGATGCGGCCGGAATGGGGGCGCGTGCGCTGGAGCGTGTGCGGCAATGGTTCCAATCGACCCGTTACGACCGCCGTCATGCAGGGTGGCAGGGTTTGCAGAAGCGTCTGACGAAGTTTGGCGAGATGCTTGACCAGCTGGTGCATCCAGTGCCTCAACTTGGCTTGCAGCGGCTTGAGAGCGGGTCTTTGCTGTCTTTCTTGCAAGAAACCGCGACGCCAACCTCGGCTCCGCAACCACGGTTATGTTTGCCCGAAGGCGCCTATCTTGACAG
>JAJYQG010000120.1 GCA_021794775.1 Pseudomonadota bacterium | reverse complement strand
TTGACCAACGCCTTGATCTCCACGTCGTCCACCTGGTCGGCCATGTCAACCATTTCTTTGAAACTTTTGAACTGCTTGACCCACGGGGCGGAAATGGAGTTGAAATTCCCGTTCTCGAGGTGATAAACGTCCATCAGGACGGATAGCTTGAGCGAATCAACCCCGCCCACCACCGGCACCGAACGGCCCCTCATGGCATAACTCATCGCCTCGTCAATCAACCGCCCGTTTGTCCTGGCAATAAACGCAGAAGAGTCGGCAAACCGATTAACCGGCTCATCAATTGTCGTCTCTTTGCCGCGCCCTACAATCCGCATCGCATCGCCAATGGCATGCTCGATGATCACGTTGGCGATGTCGGCCACGGCGGGGCCGAAACGAAAAGAGGTAGCCAGTTGGTACGGCGCAGCATGCTCAAACGCGCTCATCGCATCTTCTGCACCGCGAAACCCATAGATCGCCTGATTCTGGTCGCCGACCAGGACAACACCGCCATTGAACCGAGAGACAAGATTCGCAATGACCGGATTCGCGTCTTGCGCCTCGTCCAGCAAAACGCGGTCATATCCTTGAATGGCTTTACCTGACAACTGAAACATTTTCAAATAGCCGTCATGCGTCATCGGAATGTTTTTTTTCCGCAGGTCGTACATCCATTTCCATACCTGCTGAGCAATGGCAACGGCATCTTCATGAAGCACCGGCGACAACTTCGCCTTGAACGCATGCTCCACCGAAACATCCTGATCGGTCGAATAGAGAAACGCCTTCAGCGTTTCAATCGCGAAAGCGGCCCTCGGAACGGAAATCTTCATTTCGCGCGCTAACTCGCTGGACCGGATCATGTTGTTGGAAAGCTTGTCTTCTTCTTTGTAAAGAGCGCCGTAAGCGCCGTAGGCGATGGAATGCGGCGTCCTGCATCTGGTGTTTTTGCCAAACCGCTCCGATGCTTCCATCTGGATTGACTTGTTGAAGGCGAGATAAAGCAGGCGTTCTCTCGGGCGCTCGTTGGCATACCCGATCAGGGTCGTCGTCTTTCCGGTACCGGCGCCGGCGTGAACTCTGATGGAGTTCTCCCTTGACTTGATGACAGACAACTGCTCCGGCAGATAATTGACCATGTTTTCACGCTCCACCAAAAATGCGCCCGGATTCGCTTCTCAAGAACCATACTGACGCCCAGAGGGGAGGCATAATCAGTCTCGCTTGCGCAAATATTCCCGGACGCGCTATGAAGTATAGCGTATTCCATAATACGGCGCAACCATTTTTCGACCGTTCAGGCCGGTTTTTTGCCGGACGAATCGCCGAGCATTTCCGTCACCATGGCGTTGATCAGTTGCACCATTTTTTCAATGAATTCGTCAAAAGAAACGGTCCCTTCCTCGATCCCTGCCAACCCCTTTTCCCAATTGGCCGTCATTTCTGGCGAGATCAGAATTCTACCTGTTCGCGTCTCCGATAATTTGTCGTAGAGTCGAATGGCTTTTTCGGTTGGAGCAATGACAATCTTCCCCTTGGTCTTGGTTTTTACCAGGTATTCGGTCTTGAATAGTTTGTCGATGATCTCACCGCGCGTTCTGGCGGTGCCGATCCCGGCCTTCCCAGATCCGCTTTTGTTTTTCTGGCGCAGGATTTCCATATCGTCGCGCCCGATCTGTGCATACCTGCCGATGTCATCCATGATGTCGATCAGGTCGCCTTCTACAAACGCGCGCGGGGGCGTCGTCTTGCCCTCCTTCAGCGATGCCCGCCCGGTCACTGTCTGCCCTTTCTTGAATCGATCAATATCAATCACGGCGCAGATCCCCTTCATAAAAAATGACGGTCCGGTGATGTGCGGAGTCAACGATCGGAATCATCCATTCGTATTGATCCGGGCTTGAAAACTTGCAGTGCTCATCTTTCTGCCCGTTGTTATGCGACACATGGATCTCCAGGCATCGCTCGGAAGCGGCCATTTCACGAAGCAGGGCATCATTCAAAACCCCGCTGTTGGTGCGAAGGATGTTTGCGTGGGACAGGTCGAGCGCAAAATAGCAATCCTCCGCCAAAAGGCGCTCATAGTCTTCCCACGAATCGAAATAAAACCCTCCGCCCGCCGTGACCGGGTACATCCCCTCAATCCCCACCGGAACCCCCATCTGGTCCTGCAGGCGATCGGCATTATCCAGGATCTTCTGAATCGGCTGGCCGGAACGTTTGGCCCCAGGGTGGACGGTGTAAGCCTGAGCCCCAAGCACTGACGAAACATTGGCGATCTCCTGAAAATAATCGCGGTACCGGAGATAGTTCGACAGGTCGGCCAGGAGATGCCCGCCGGACATGCGCGCATTGGCGTGAAGCCTGAACGCCGTGTCCGGGTATTGCTCGCGCAAGCGCAGGGCATCATCCTCGGTGAAGGGGCTGATGCAGTTCTGCGGGCATAACTGGACGTTTTTCAAGGAAAGCGGCCCGATTACCGGATCTCGAGGTTCGCTGTCTGATGCGATTGACATGACGGATTCGAAAGACCGCCCCCGAAAAGATGCGCTTGAAAAATTGAAGATCAAAGCTTTGGCCCCTTGTTGGTCTGCTTGCTGTCAGACGGCTCATCGCCGGAAAAGACGTGTGAGAATTTTGAAAAAAGATCGTCTGCACTTTCTTCTTCCGTTGCGATCATGTCGTATTCCTCACCGTACTCATAAGAAACCTTTATTTCAAACGCGCGGCGCACTTCAAGTGTTGCCCCAGGCTGACGAATTGCGGTCATGAACGCTTTTGGAAAGAAAGAGATCCCGCCAGAAAGCTCGTCTTCATCACTGAGTTCGGGGGATGTGTTGAAAAGCAGTTCGTTGACAAGAGGGGTTACTTCGGCAATCAAAGCGTTGGTCGCACTCCGGTCCGGCGATTCCTCCCGGTGATCCTTGAGACTGAAATACTGGTCGATCCCGCCGTCGCTGTCAAAACTGACGCAATCCGGCAGGCACGAGGCGGGAAATTGGTGCAGAACATCGGCGATCTTTTTGGTCTGTTCCGTCGTTACATCAGGCACGAGCGTTTGAGGGCCGCTGGAGTAACTGGACAACCCAATGGTTTTGACAACGCAATCACTCGATGGCTCGCCTACTCCAAAGGGGATCTTGACGACGCCAGCATCGCACTCGTCCAGATCAGACACCTTGCTTTCGGCAAAAACCTCCCTCGCGAACTCAACAATCTTCCGCTCCAATTCTTCCGGGCTGCCAGCGTGAAATTCCTGCTTTCCAATGTAAAAAACAGGTTGGTTTCCACCGGCAAAATCGTACGCCATGACTGACGGAGAAGATGATCCGGCTGTTATCCCGTCCATATCAACCTCCCATGATACGACCTCACAACGGTCGTCGGCATGGTCGTCGCCGGAGCGGCCGTAAAAACTTACCTCACAGGAATACTTGTTTTTTTGAGACATGAAAACCTCCTATTGCGATTCAAGAGCGATGCGAGTTTAAGGGCGCGGCGATTTTGCCTTTCTTTTCTTCATGGCCTCATCAATGGCCAGTACTGATTCAAATATCTTGACAACCTGTTCTGTCTGAAGCGTAATGATTTCACGCTCGGATTCCACTCCGTACGCGGAATAGGTTACGGTCACGCCATCCGAGAACTTCGCAAGCGCGCCTTCATTGATGTCTTTAACCTTTGGAATCGACCCGTTGGCGGATCTCAAGGCATCCAGCGCTTCAACCAGCTTGACAGAATGCAAGTTGACCGAACCGCAAGAACCGTCATCAATCTCGAAGCCAGGGATAAAACTATCAACCAAACTTTCAGCAATCCCTGATAACGCATCAAGTTCTTCGTCTGTAAAACCTTCGTCGCGCTTGGTGAAGCCACCGTCTACAATACCCCCGTCGTCCCCACTGCCTGAATAGGCAAACCAAGCTGATGTTTCTACTGCAGCCATTCTGCGCAGAAGAGCCTCATGCTTGGCCAGGGAATAAACCAAGTTTTTGGGAAATTCCGACTTGACCTCTCCCGTCTCTCCCTGTCCAAGCCAATACCGAGAAACAATGGTCGGGGTTAGATCTTGATCTGTGCGTGGCGCCATAATCCCGATCGGAATTCGCACAACCCCGCCGCCACCATCCCCGTCATAACTAACCCCTTCCTGCCTGAAAATCTCGGACGCCAACTCATCCAACAGCCTCACGTCCGTCGTTTTCAGGTGGCCAACAAAATACTCCACCCCTTTAACAAGGATACTTGGGATACCGCGACCTTCGCCTTCATCGCGCTTGATCTCGCTGCCGACAATATCGCCCTCATCGCCTGCCCCGTAGAAAGACGACTCGAACACCGCTTTCGCGGGCACA
>JAJYQG010000173.1 GCA_021794775.1 Pseudomonadota bacterium | reverse complement strand
TTACAACGTACTGGTGCTTTGCACCGGCAATTCGGCCCGCAGCATCCTGGGCGAGGTGTTGTTCAATACCCTGGGGCAGGGCAAATTCCGCGCCTGGAGCGCCGGTAGCCAACCCGCCGGGCAAGTCAACCCAGCCGCCCTGGCCCTGCTCCACGAGCTCAACCTGCCCACCGAGGGCTTGCGCAGCAAAAGCTGGGATGAATTCGCCGCCCCCGATGCCCCGGTCTTTGACTTCATCTTCACGGTCTGCGACCGCGCCGCCGGTGAATCCTGCCCCATCTGGCCGGGCAACCCGACCACCGCCCACTGGGGCATTCCCGACCCCGCCCATGTGGAACCGGAAGAGGCGCGACGCCAGGCCTTCCGCCGCGCCCATGCCCAGCTGGCCACCCGCATCCGTCTGTTCATGGCTTTGCCCATCGACAAACTGGACAGAATGGCGCTCAAGGAGCAGCTTGCCGCCATCGGACATACCCAGGATTGAAGGGCCAACGCCACCATGAACCTCTTTGAACGCTTTTTGACCCTCTGGGTCTTGCTCTGCATCGTCGCCGGCATCCTGCTCGGGCAGTGGCTGCCTGCACCCTTTCACTGGCTGGGCGCGCTGGAGATTGCCCACGTCAACCTTCCTGTCGGTCTGCTGATCTGGGTGATGATCATTCCGATGCTGGTCAAGGTAGACTTTGGCGCTTTGCACGAAGTGCGCCGCCATGTGCGCGGCATCGGCGTCACCCTGTTCGTCAACTGGCTGGTCAAACCGTTTTCGATGGCCCTGCTGGGCTGGATATTCATCCGCCACCTGTTTGCCCCGTGGTTGCCGGCCGATCAGATCGACAGCTACATTGCCGGCCTCATCCTGTTGGCAGCTGCCCCCTGCACGGCCATGGTGTTCGTCTGGAGCCGTCTCTCCCACGGCGACCCGCTGTTCACCCTGTCGCAAGTCGCTCTCAACGATACCCTCATGGTGTTTGCTTTTGCCCCCCTGGTGGGCCTGCTGCTCGGCATGTCGGCCATCAGCGTACCCTGGACGACGCTCCTCACCTCCGTGGGGTTGTACCTCGTGCTCCCGGTCATCCTCGCCCAGCTTTGGCGTAAAGCCCTGCTCTCGCAAGGCGCAGTCGCCTTTGAACGGGCCATGACCCGCATCGGCCCCTGGTCGATGGCCTCCCTGTTGGCCACGCTGGTGCTGCTCTTTGCCTTTCAGGGAGAAGCCATCCTGAAACAACCGCTGGTGATCGGGCTGCTGGCGCTGCCCATCCTCATCCAGGTGCTGTTCAACGCCGCCCTTGCCTATGGCCTGAACCGCATGCTCGGGGAGCGCCATGACATCGCCTGCCCCTCGGCGCTGATCGGCGCGTCCAATTTCTTTGAGCTGGCCGTGGCCGCCGCCATCAGCCTCTTCGGTTTCACCTCCGGGGCTGCCCTGGCCACCGTGGTCGGCGTGCTCATCGAAGTCCCGGTCATGCTGCTTGTGGTGCGCGTGGTCAACCGCTCACGAGCATGGTATGAAAACCCTTGCAAACGGGCCTGAGATTCGTCCTTAATGGGACAATTTGAATTTTTTAAGAATTTTGATAACATGGGTCGTCGCTGCAGGTTCGTCCAGCGCACACCATCGTTTGCATAAAATTCAAAAATAAGGACCCTTTGCCATGAAACTTCGAAACATAGTTCCCCTGTTGGCCGTTGCGAGCATGGGCTGGACCGCTTCGCACCCCGCCTTTGCCGACACCTTGAAACAAAAAAAAGAGGTCATTGAAGGCAGTGCCGTGTGTGAATATTTCATGCTCAAAGATATGAACCATGCCATCGAAGAGTACAAAAAGAACCACAACCGATCAACGCTGGACGGCGCATTTGGTCTGTTCATGATAGCAACGACCTGGAACCTTTTGGCCCTTGATGAAGGCGCATCCCAAAGCGAAATCGATCGATCGATGGACATGCTGAACAGGGAAGGACTACCGCAAAGTCACAAAGACGCGCGCGAATGTGCCAACGACGCTGGCAACGCGCTCAAATCCATGCCCGATGCGCAAGCCAAACGCTACTTTGACGCCAGTGCCGCAGAATTCAGGAATTTGTCGCGCAAGGATCACTTTGAAATCCCGGTCGGTTTTTTCGACCAGAAACACCCAAAACACTGAGCAACGAAAGAACCTCCTGACAGACGTTTTGTCGATTCGATTCCTGGCGTGCTTACGCCAGGAATTTCCAGAAAAGCCTCCGGCAGAAGGATGATGGCATCCGTTTGGTAACCCGCCAAACCAGGACGACGTTTCCCGAAGCGCGTCTATTTGCCCTGGGCTTTGCCGCCCTCACCGACACCGGCCCAGTTGGCCGCCTTCTCCACCCCTTCCTTGGTTTTCCTGGCGCCGTAGGCCACGCCATCGGCCCCTTTCTCAAGCCCTTTGGCGACAAAGGCCCCGGCCTTTTTGACACCATGATCCACGGCCTGCACCGTTTTCTCTTCGGTCTGCTTGAGATCCGCCCAAGCCATGTTGCAGGACACCACCAGCAGCATGATCGCTGCGCCTGATTTGAGAATGGTCATCATGCCTTACCTCACTTCCCTCGATTCACCGGCCCATCGCCGTTTTGCCCATCATACGCCGTTCCCGGAATGCGCGAAAACCCCAGGGCATCGGAGGATGTTGGCCACCACCCCGCTGCCCCCACCCGCTCCCAGGGGGCAGCGCGCCTGTCGCGTCGCAGGTCAGAGGGCGGAACCTTTGTCGTAATAGCGTTTGGTTCCGGGGGCCGGAAGGTTGGCGATGATGTCTGCCATCAGTTCGCCCGAGTAGCCTGTCCCGTAGATGGGGCTGCTGCCATAAGTCTGGTGCACCTGATGGGACACGGCCTGCATCATCAGCTCGGGATTCCAGCCACAATCGCGCACATTGCGCCCCCGTTCCCGTCCATATTGGCGCTCCCCAAGGTTGACCACCGGAACTCCGAGGTAGGCGCATTCCCGAATACCTACGCTGGAATTGCCCACCAGGCAACGGCTTTGCTGCAACAGACGCAGAAATGTCTTGCCCTCCAGGTTGTTGACGCCCCAAAGGGGAGCGCCGGGATGGTCACGCCTGAAATCGTTCAGCGCCTGCCGCACCGCGGCAGAGCCCGCATCGCTATTGGGGTGGAACACCAGAAAAGGCAGCCCCGTGGCGGCCACGGCCTTCAGGGTCATGGCCATCTGATCGTAAGAGGAGGCATGTTCGGTGGTATCGGCATGCTGCAACACCACCACAAAACCGCTTTCCAGATCCAGCCCTTCAACTCCCTGGACAGTCAGGGCGTGCTTGAGCTCATCGAGGGTCATCTGCCCCGATTCCCGCGCCAGATCGATGGAAGGACAGCCGGTCACGTAGATCGTGTCCGGATGCTCGCCCATGCCAATCAAGCGCTGCGCTGCCTGGGCGTTGGCCACCAGATGGATGTCGGAGAGCTTGGTCACGGCATGGCGCACCCGCTCATCGATGTTGCCCGTGATTTCACCACCCTGCACATGAATCAGCGGAATGCCCAGATACGACGCAGCCACCGCGGTCCCCAGGGTTTCATAACGGTCGGCAATGGTCACCACCCAATCGGGACGGGCCGCCTCCAGATGACGCGCGGTAAACAGGATGGTATGGGCCACCGTTTCGGCCATGCGCACCGGCTCGTTGCCGGCCACCAGGGTTTCCCCCTCGCCCACCACCTCAAACCCATCCGCTCGGATGAGTTCCACCACCCGGCCGTGGGGTTCGGACAGGGCGGCGCCCGAGCAGAGACATTGCACCTCCACCTTGCTCTCTTCGCGCAAGGCATTCAGCGCCGAGCGAATGCGCGAATAGCTGGGACGGGCCGTGACCGCCACCAGAACCCTTTTCTTAGCCATTGTCGACATCCGCCCACTCCAGTTGATGATCCTTGTCAAGGGCCCGGGTCAGTACCCGTCCCAACAGCTGCGCCATGCTGTCATGGGACAACCCCCCGCCGGGTTTCTTGTAGGCCAGATCGTCCCGCGTCAGCCGATGTCCGAGCGGCAAAGCCCGCGCCGTGACCCACGAACGACCAAAGATGCCTGGGTTGTAACCCAGCCCATCGAGGCGTGTCGCATCGTCCACGGGATGGTTGCGCATCGACCAGGCAAAACGCACCCCCTGCACGAGCTGCTTCAGGCCATCCGGCGTCAGCGATGCTGGCACATCGGGGCCAAACATGCGTTCGTGGAAAGTGAGATGAACCTCGATGAGCGATGCCCCAAGGTACGCGGCCAGAATGCCTGCAGAAGTCTGTCCGCTGGGATCATAAAGGCCCACGGCAAGATGGGGGTACGTGTTCTGTAGGTCTGACAGCAGATTCAGGCCA
>JAJYQG010000118.1 GCA_021794775.1 Pseudomonadota bacterium | reverse complement strand
CGCCAAGGTGCAGCATCTATGGTCCGAGGTGCGTGAAATCTTCGGTCCCTGTGCGGCAGCGGCGCTGTATCGTCGTGACCTGCTGGTGGCCGTGGGCGGGTTCGACGAGCGGTTTTTTTGCTACTTCGAAGATGTCGATCTGGCTTTTCGACTGCGCCGCATGGGCTGTCGCAGCGCCTATGTTCCCACGGCCATCGTTCGCCATAAAGGCTCGGCCATCACGGGCTATCAGAGTGATTTCACGATTTACCACGGCCATCGCAATCTCGAATGGACGTTTTTCAAGAACATGCCGGGTTTGTTGTTGATGCTGTATTTACCCCAGCATCTGCTGTTGATCCTGGTCAGCATCGTGGTGTATTCGCTCCGGGGCAAGGGTCGCATCATCCTGAAAGCCAAGTACGATGCCCTGCGCGGACTGCCAGGCTTTTGGCGTGAAAGAAAACCGCCGGGGCCCGAATTGGGATGCTGCATGAAGGGTTTGCGTCAAGCCATGAGACATGGGGTTTTGACGCCTTATTTCTATCGGTGACGCGAGGTTTTGATTGGCAGGGTATGACGTTGAGGGTGTGTGGCATGGGTGAAACCGAACGGATTCAGACTTCGGCGGTGCCCCGCTGTTACTGTTGCGGGGAAGCGGGGGACATCTTGTATGCCGGTCTGCAGGATCGTCTGTTTTCGGCACCGGGCGAGTGGACGTTGCGCCGCTGTCGCGCAGCGGCCTGCGGTTTGATCTGGCTCGATCCCATGCCGGCCATCGAGGACATTGGCAAAGCCTATCTCGATTACTACACCCACGATGCCGCTGAGCACGTCAAAAGCGGACTCCAGCTTTTTGTCGAGGGGATCGTGGAGGATTACCTGTACCGGCGCTACGGCTACCCGTGCAAGCATACGGGCATCGCTGCACAATTGGGGTGGCTGCTGCCCGCTTTCCCGGGCAGAAAAGTTGATGCCGATTTTTCGGTGTTCTGGCAACGCAGCCATCCCGCCGGCAGGCTGCTGGAAATCGGTTGCGGCAGTGGTGCCATGCTGGCCCAGTTGGAGTGTCTGGGGTGGCGCGCGCAAGGCATCGATCTCGATCCTGCTGCGGTCAGGACGGCCCGTTCACGGGGGCTGAAAGTCGATCAGGGACAGCTTGCCGAGCAAGGGTATGAACCGGCCAGCTTCGACGTGGTGGTCATGAGTCATGTGATCGAGCATGTCCACGATCCCCGTGCGCTGTTGTCCGACATTCGCGGGTTGTTGACCGAGGAAGGGGAACTGGTGTTGCTGACCCCCAACAGTCAGAGTTTGTGGCACCGTTGTTTCGGTGCCGCCTGGATGTCCCTGGATCCGCCCCGGCACCTGCATCTGTTCAACGTGCCGACCATGCGCCGCCTGCTTCAGGAAGCCGGCTACCGTAGCGTTGAGGTCACCAGCATCATCCGCGATGCCAATGGCGGTTTCTTGGGCAGCTTGCACATCCGCCAGAGCGGGCGCCACGACATGGGCGTCATTCCGCCCCTCGCCTCACGGCTGGTGGGACGGGTGATGCAAGTCGTTGAATGGGCATTGCTGGCGCTGTTGCCTCACGCCGGGGAAGAGTTGCGGGTCATTGCCCGGCGTTGAGCTGCTGCATGCGGCGATCCAGATGGCGGTGTTTGATCAGGTAACGCATCAGACTGGTCAGATGCCAGCGCGCGTAACGCCAGCTCTTATGGCTGCTGCGTTGGGCGTCATGTACGACGGTGGCTTCAGGACAGAGCAGGATTTGCCAGCCCGCCTGTCTCAGACGTGCGCAAAGATCGACGTCTTCGTAATAGAGGAGGAATTTTTCATCGAATCCGCCGATGGCGCGAAAAGCTTCGGCGCGTACCAGCAGAAACATGCCAGCAACCCAGGGAACAGGGGTGGGATGGCTGTCGCTGGGGACGATGCGCCCGTCATCCAGGCCGAGCCACTTTTTCAGCAAACCCAATAGGGTGGGGAATTGGCGTGCGTTGTCCTGCACCTTGTCATGCCGATCGACGATGCGCGGCGCGACCAGAGCGACCGATGGGTCGCGCAAGGCCTCGATGAGCACAGGGAAGGGGTTGGATGGCATGCGAATGTCGGGATTCAGGATGCAGAAGAACTCGGCCCGACCAGGTTCCAGGGCCGCGTTATGGTTGGCGCCGAACCCTTTGGGATGGGGGTTGAACGAGGTGGTGAGGGTCAGTCCTTCGTGGGCCATGGAAGGCTCGGGGATGTTATGCGTGAGGTGGATGGGCCATGTGGGTGCCTGTTGTTCAAGATCCTTGAACAGGGACTCGATCAGTTTTCCCTGCTGGTGGCTGACAACGGAAATCAGAATCTCGGGCATTGACGCGTTCTCAAAGAGGTGGGTAGAAGCACATAGGGTCGGTGCGATGCCGGTGTCGCGCTACCCTGACGGCGTACGATGATAACGTGGATGTTTCAGAGCAGCGGAATTTTATGACGCCAGTCCACCGGCAGGCATTTCCAGGCTGTAAACAGACTGATCAGCAGCAGCGAGGTGCCCAGCACGACGTAGGCCAGGCTGCGGTAGGGCATGAAGAGGGCCAGCATCAGGGATGAAACGACGACGGCAGCTCCTGCCATGCCTGCGCGTAGCGCCGACATCAGGTTGGCGGCCTGGAAAAGCAAGAAGGCATCGACCAGCACGCGCACATCCCAGGCGAGGGCCGCGCCGCCGACCCCGTATTGGGCGGTGAGCCACCACAACAGCATGCCGTAAGGTGCCAGTTCCCACAGATGAAAGCGGGCGGGTATGTCGGGTCTACCCTGGCATTGCAGGCCGGTGAACGGGATCAGGGCGAGGGCATTGATCCAGTTGCCAAGCAACAGAAGAATGCCCACCGGTCCGGCGCGCTGGGTCAATGCCGGGCCGACCCAGTGCTCCAGAAACGGGGTGATGAGCAGCGTGGCGAGGACCACGACCGGAGTCATGAGGGCCAGAATTCCGAGAAGGTAGCGCTTCGATTGTTGCTGTATCATGGCCCTGTCTCCCTGGGTCATCACGGGGGTGATGGCTTTTTGAAGACTGGTCGGAAAGATCATGAGCGCGGTGCCAACCAGGTTGAATGGCACCGTATAAGCCGTCACGGCGGCGGCTCCATTCAAGAAACCGATGATGAAACGGTCGACCACGGTCAGCAGCGGGCCTGCCAGGGCTGTGACCGTTACCCAGCCGCCATAACGCAGGAGAAGGCTTGCTTCCATTTTTGAGAATTTTGGCATTTCATGGAGTTGCAGTACTTTTCTGCATGACTCTGTCAAGATTAAAAGGCTGCTGGCCCGGCCTATGAGAGCGGCCGGAATCAAGGCGCCCAGGCTGGGCGAATGCCACAAGGCAACCCCCAACGGAAGCAGCTGGAACATCAGGCTGCCGATGATCTGACCAAGGTTGAGTGGCACGAACGCCCCGTAACCCGTCAGGGCGCCACTGAGAACCGAGAGCGTGGTGGCCAGTGGCAAGGCCAGCAGAACCCACGGCAAGGCGTCCTGTGTTTCCCGTTTCAAGGCTGGCGAGAGGGATACGTTGCTTTGCAACCACAGATCGGCCACGCCAAAGAGCAGCAGGCCACCCAGCAGACCGGCCAGCAGACTCAGCCCTGTCGCAGTCCAGAAAGCCGTGCGCGGGGAATCGGGAGGCGATGGGGGCAGTTCTCCCAGACGATGGGTGAGCGCACGGCCGAAGCCCAGATCGAACATGGAAAAATAGCCGATCAGCAGCCAGACGATGGCCAGTATCCCGTAACGTTCATCGCCAATGGTGCGGATGAACACCGGAATGGTGAGGATGGTCACCAGGCCGGGGATGACGATGCCCAGGGCATTGACCAGAGTGGCAGGGCCGAGTTTGAGGTGAGGGTTAAGGCGAGGCATGGGGTGCAGATGAGCATTTGAAGCTGGACATGAAGGTGTGGGAAAATGGGGTATGTCCATCGGTTGGTAAGCAGGATGAAGCCCTATATTACGCATATCCCCAAAGAAATGCTTGAAGCGTGCTGGAACTCCCCTATGGGTTATCGGGTGGGAACGGTGGGATTGCCGATGCGTTGCCTGACACGCGCATGAAGGTATTGGTCACCGGCGCATCGGGTTTTGTTGGACGGGCACTTTGCCCATTTCTGGAATCCCGTGGTCATGGGCTGGTGCAGGCGGTGCGCCGTGCGCCGGTCGGGGCTCAGGTTCAGGTGGGTGAGGTGGGTTCCAGAACCGACTGGCGCCCTTTTCTGTCGGGGGTGGAGGCGGTGGTCCATCTGGCGGCGCGGGTGCATGTGCTGCATGAAGGGGGGGAGGCGCTGCCGCTGTACGATGAGGTCAACCGCTGGGGCACGCTGAATCTGGCCATGCAGGCGGCTGAAGCCGGGGTGCGGCGCCTGGTCTTCCTCAGTTCGGTGAAGGTGCTGGGCGAGGAGGGCATCTTTACCGACGCCA
>JAJYQG010000218.1 GCA_021794775.1 Pseudomonadota bacterium | reverse complement strand
ATCAAGGATAGCCATCTGCCTCAGTGGTCGGAAGTGGCTTCGTTGGTCTCGTCGTCGGGTGATGGTGGCTCATCACAGTCCCAGACCGATCACTGAGCCCAGTTCGGAGTTGATGAAGCGATGGTTTCGGTGGCCGACAGAATCGAAGCCTACAACCGGGGGCGAGACCCAGAACGTCTGGCCCTCAAGTATGGCAAGATGCGTCTCAGTCCCTTCGTGTTTTTGCGTGGCACCTGCCATCTGTTTTACGAAGATCTGCCGCGTCACGAATTGCTGCGCCATGCTCCACTGACCTGGTGCTGCGGCGATCTGCATCTCGAAAACTTTGGCAGCTACAAAGGCGATCATCGTCTGGTCTATTTCGACATCAACGACTTTGACGAAGCCGCCCTGGCCCCTTGTACCTGGGATTTGCTGCGCTTTCTGACCAGCGTACGCCTTGGACTCGAAGATCGTGCGACGGGTGCTGATGGCGCCGAGGTGGCCCATCTTGGTTCGATTTATCTGCAGGCCTATGCCCAGGCTCTGGCTCTGGGCAAGGCGCGCTGGGTTGAAAAAGAAACCGCGGAAGGGCCGGTTAAAACGTTGCTGGACAGTTTGACGCAGCGCAAGCGCAAGGATTTTCTTGACGCCCGTACCCATATCAAGGGCAAGCAGCGTCGCTTGCGAACCGACAATGGCAAAGCCTTGCCGGTGAGCGATGAGCAGCGCAGCCGTGTCGCCGGGTTCATGCGGACTTTTGCAGAACAACAAGAAGATCCCGGCTGGTTTGCCGTCCACGATATCGCGCGACGGGTTGCAGGGACGGGGAGTCTGGGGGTGGAGCGCTACATCATCATGGTGGAGGGCAAAGGAGCCCCCGATGGCCATTATTTGCTTGATTTGAAGCAGGCTTTGCCCTCGGCCCTGGCCGCGGCCAGCACCGTGACGCAACCCGCCTGGGCTTCCGAGGCGCAGCGCGTGGTGTCCATCCAGTATCGCGTGCAGGCGGCTTCCATGGCGTTTCTCCAGGCGGTTACGCTGGATGGCAAGGCTTGTATTCTGCGTGGTTTGCAGCCGAGCGAAGACCGGGTAACGCTTCCATCCGGGGCAGAACGGCGCAAAGCCCTTGAGTCCCTGATGCAGAGTTGTGGCCAGATCACGGCCTGGGATCATCTGCGCGGCGTGGGGCGGCAAGGATCGGGGTCGGCGGATGAACTGGTGGCGTTGGGCCAGCGCCACGACTGGCAGTCCGATCTTCTGGCGCTGAGCGTTACCTGTGCGCGTCAGACCCAGGACAGCTGGCAGTCGTTTTGTGCGGCGGTGCCACAGGTCTGATCGGCCTCAGAAAAGGCCGGTGGCACGCTGGGAATGGGATACCAGCAGGCTCTTGGTTTGGCGATATTGATCGAGGGTGGATTTATGGCCCTCGCGGCCAAATCCGGATTGACCGTAGCCACCGAAAGCGGCATGGGCCGGGTAACGGTGGTAGCAGTTGATCCAGATTCTGCCCGCCCGAAGTCCTTGGCCCATGCGGAAAGCGCGGCTGCCATCCCTTGTCCAGACGCCAGCACCGAGACCATACGCGCTATCGTTGGCCAGCGTGAGCGCTTCCTCTTCTGTGCGGAAGGGACAAACGCAAAGCACGGGGCCAAAGATTTCTTCGCGGAAAATGCGCATGCCGTTATGGCCGCTGAACACCGTGGGCTCGACGTAGCAGCCTGCAGCACGATCGCCCTGCGCCAGATGCTGTTGGCCGCCGGTGAGACAGCGGGCCCCTTCCTGCTTGCCGAGTTCGATGTAGGACAGGACCTTGTGCATCTGGGTTGACGACGTTAGGGCACCCACCATGGTGGCGGGGTCAAGCGGGTTGCCCAGGCGAATGGTCTTGACGCGGGCCAAAGCGCGTTCCATGAAGGCGTCGTAGATGGAGGAGTGAACCAGGGCCCGGGAGGGGCTGGCGCAGATTTCGCCCTGGTTCAGGGCAAACATGGCGAATCCTTCCAAAGCTTTGTCAAGGTAGCCATCGTCGGCAGCCATGACATCCTCGAAGAACAGATTGGGGCTCTTACCGCCCAGTTCCAGGGTGACCGGGGTCAACTGCTGCGCGGCGTATTGCAGAATCAGACGGCCTGTGGCGCTGGCACCGGTGAATGACAGTTGGGCGATGCGTGGGCTTTCGGCCAGTGCGCGGCCAGCTTCGGGCCCCGATCCGTTGACGATGTTGACCGTCCCCGGGGGCAGGATATCGGTGAGCAAGTCCATGAGGACGAGAATCGAGGCGGGGGTTTGCTCGGCGGGTTTGAGCACCACCGTATTGCCGGCAGCGAGAGCGGGGGCCAGTTTCCAGGCGGCCATCAGCAGCGGGAAGTTCCAGGGAATGATCTGACCCACAACCCCCAGCGGTTCCATGAGGTGATGGGCCTGCGTTTGGGCATCGAGGGGGCTGATGCGGCCTTCGTCGGTGCGCAGGCAGGCGGCGAAATAGCGAAAGTGGTCTGCGGCCAGGGGAATGTCGGCATGTCGTGTTTCACGGATCGGTTTGCCGTTGTCGAGGGTCTCGGCCACGGCCAGAAGCTCCCGTTCCTGTTCGATCCGGTCGGCGATTCGGTGCAGAAGGCGGGCGCGTCGGGCAGGGGATCGTTGGCTCCAGTCGCGTTGTGCGGCATGGGCTGCGTCGAGAGCCAGATCGATGTCTTTGCTCCCCGAACATGGCACCTGGCACAGCAAACGGCCATCGATGGGCGTCGGATTGTCGCTGTAGCGGCCATCCAGCGGAGCTACCCAGCGGTTGCCAATGAAGTTCTCATAGCGTGACTTGAATGGGTTGGAAACCGTGATGCCGTCGATGGTCAAGGTGTCCAGACCTGCGCTTTCCCTGGGCATGGTGTTCGAGTCTGTGGTTGAGCCGTGCCCAAGCGTACCACGATTCGTCGCCCATCAACGTCAAGCGTCGGGATGACAGGGCCAGCTGGCTGGAGGAGGAACTCGGAAAGTGGGTGTTGTAAGCCCTGACAGCGTGGCTCGAAAGAGCGAACAAGGCTCAGGTTGGTCCGGGGCCCGGGGTGGATCATGTTAGGATGTGGGCTGACAGCGAGAGGGGAGACAAAGTTGTGACGCAGCCTATGGCATTGGCACGAACCATCATCTGGGCCGACTTTGCGCTTGCCGCCGGGGTGATCATGATTGTTTTTTTTGTTTTTTGGGTCAAACGGCAGAGTCGCAAGCATACTCGGGAGGCTGAACGTCAGGCCGCGCAGGCCAAGGACGATGCGCAAAACCCGTGACGGTGTCGTTGGGCTCTTGTGGTAGGATGCCGATTTTCTGGCGTGCATCCTGCCCGCTGTCGCGTTTACCGGAGGTCATGCATGAGTTTACCCCCCTGTCCCGCTTGTGGTTCTGCTTATACCTACGAAGACCATGCGTTGTTCGTATGCCCGGAATGTGCCCACGAATGGCCGGCAGCGGAGGGTGATCCTGTTGCCGAGCAGGCGGCTGACGAGATTCGAGACGCAGTTGGCAATGTTTTGCAGGATGGTGATACGGTCACGGTCATCAAAGATCTGAAGGTGAAAGGATCGTCGCTGGTGGTCAAGGTTGGGACCAAGGTGAAAAATATCCGCCTGGTTCAGGGCGATCACGACATCGACTGCAAGATCGATGGCATCGGTTCGATGGGGCTCAAATCGGCGTTTGTGAAGAAGGTCTGAAGGGTTGGCGGTTCAGCGCAGGTTCTCCCATGCACCAGGGTCCAGCCCTTCCAGCGTATAGGGTCCGAATGCCATGCGGATCAGGCGCAAAGTGGGTAAGCCGACGGCGGCGGTCATACGCCGCACTTGCCGGTTACGCCCCTCTGTGATCACCAGTTCCACCCAGCTGGTGGGGATGGTTTTGCGTGTTCGGATGGGGGGATCCCTGTCCCATAACGGGGGTGGAATGTCCAAATGGCGAATCTGCGCTGGTCGCGTCAAGCCGTCGTTGAGCATGACCCCCTCACGCAACTGCCTCAAGGCCCGCTCATCCGGCTCGCCTTCGACTTGGGCCAAGTAGCGTTTTTCCATTTTAAAGCTTGGGTTGGCGAGGCGTGCCTGCTCCTGTCCATCACTGGTCAACAGCAACAGCCCTTCGCTGTCTGCATCCAGACGGCCGGCGGCATACACGCCGGGCACATCGATGAAATCTTTCAGGCCACGCCATCGGCCTTCAGGGGTGAACTGGCTGAGAACCCCATAGGGTTTGTTGAAACGGATCAAGCGATGCTCCGGATTGAGGGGCACGGCGAGGGAAGCGGTCGGATGGCGTTTCATGGTGTGCTGTCCGTCAGCGGCGCTTGATCGCCGCCGAGTTGGGTTTTCAGGGCATTGGAGGCATTGACGACAGACTGGCGCAGCTGATCCTGTCGTTCCGAGTCGGGAACGGCGCGAAAGAGGCGTTCCAGGCGGGTGTCCGAAAGGCCTGTGACGGCGCCTTGCCA
>JAJYQG010000103.1 GCA_021794775.1 Pseudomonadota bacterium | reverse complement strand
ACGGCTAAGTCTCATCTCTCATTTTCTGTCAACGCTGGAATACCCCGATAAAGATGCCTCCTGTCTCGACTGGAACAGCGATGTCGTACTGGAATGGCCTGTCGGGGGTTCTCTTCCCCAACGTCTTGCGGAGTAACCCCATGTCCTCGATTCAGGCTGTTCACCATTTTCTCAAGGATGCCCGTGCCGTCACCGCGGTCGAGTATGCCTTGATCATGGCCCTGATTGCCGCCGCCATCATCGGCTCTCTGCGCCTCATGGGGACCGACATTACCCATCTGTTCAGCACGATTGGCGGCACACTCTAGGGGGAATGATGCTCCGCCCGTTGCGTGCTTGCCTCATCTTCGGAGGCATGCTGGTGTCCAGCGCTCTGGTTTGGGCGGACGATGTCACGCCCAATCTGGAAGGTCGTGTCGAAGACGCTCTGGGAACGCCGTTGGGTCCAGCCCATCTTGAAATCCAGGATGAGAACGGCAAGGTTGTGCGTCGTCTCGACAGCGACCAGCAAGGGCATTTTGCCCTGACCTTGCCCCCGGGCACCTACAGCGTGACGGGCAACCTTCCCCAGTACGACCCAGGGGTATCCATCGTCACCGTCGATCATGACCGCCAAAGCGTGACATTGACGCTGACCGGTCAACAAGCACTGTCGGTATCCATCGCCAGCACACGGCAGTCGGGCAGCTCGCGTTCGACCCTGGACCCTGCCACGGGGGCCAGCACCACCCATTTTGACCATGCGGCCATCGAAGACTTGCCCCAGGGCGACAATACCCCGCTCAATCAGGTCTTGCTTCAAGCCCCCGGCGTGGTCAACGATTCCTTTGGTCAGCTGCATATCCGCGGCGATCACGCCAACATCCAGTACCGCATCAACGGCACCCTGATTCCCGAAGGCATGAATGGTTTTGGCCAGTTTTTTGATACCCGCTTCGCCCAGAACATCGATCTGATGACGGGGACCCTGCCGGCCATGTACGGCGATCATACCGCCGGGGTGGTAGGCATCACCACCCGACAACGTTACGACGGAACAGGCCAACTGGATCTCTACGGAGGATCCTTCGGGACTTTCAACCCCAGCATGGAATACGGCAATACCGCCGGAGATCTGACCTATTTCTTCAGCGGCTCGTCCTTCAGCAGCAACATGGGCATCCAACGTCCCAACCCTGGATCCCCCATCAACGACAATACCCAACAGTTTCGCGGATTCGGTTACCTGTCGTACCTCATCAACCCCATGACCAAAGTCGACATGATGGTGGGTGCCTACAACGGGCGTTTCCAGATCCCGGCCAATCCGGGCCAAACCCCTGACCCCAATCAGCTCGGCATCATGCCGCAATTGGGCCTGACAACCTACCATTCAGCCAACGTCGCAGACCAGCAAACCGAATCCAACCGTTTTGCCGTCCTGGCTCTGGAAGGTTCCCTCAACGATAACCTGGATTACCAAACTTCACTCTTCAATCGCAACACCAGCCTTCAGTACCAGTCCGATACCCTGGGCAATCTGGTTTTCAATGGCGTGGCGCCGAATGTGCTGCGCAGCAGTTTGGCCAACGGTCTCCAGTCCGATGAAACCTGGCGTCTCGATACCAAAAATACGCTGCGTTTTGGATTTTATGGACAAACCGAGAACATCGTCAGCAACGCCACCACCACGGTTTTTCCGGTCAACGGTGCGGGTCTCGTCGCCGGTTCACCGTTTGCGGTCACCGACAACCATACCTACAACGGCAATACGCTGTGGGCGCTCTATGCCCAGAACGAATGGAAAGCCACCCAGCAACTGACCGTCAATTATGGCTTGCGTTTCGATCAGGTCAACGCCTTCGTCAGTGAGAATCAGTGGAGCCCCCGCCTCAACTTCGTCTACACACTGTCCCAGGACACAACCTGGCATATGGGCTACTCCCGTTACTTCACCCCTCCGCCCAACGAACTGGTCAGTTCAACGACCCTGGCCCTTTTCCAGAACACCACACTCGCGGCCACCGGGGCCAACAGTCCCGTCAAATCGGAGCGCAGCGATTATTACGATGTCGGACTCACCCACCGTCTGACCTCCCATGCCAACGTCAGCGTCGACAGTTTTTACTCTCGCAGCACCAATCTTCTGGATGAAGGTCAATTCGGTCCCGCGCTGATCATGACCCCCTTCAATTACAACGAAGGGCTGATTTATGGGGTTGAATTCAGCGCCAATTACAAGACGGATGATTTTTCTGGTTACGCCAATCTGGCACGCACCATCAGTCAGGCGCGGGGCATCAGTTCCAGTCAGTATCTGTTCACCCAGGCTCAGCTGGCCTACGCCGCCAGCAACTGGGTTTACGTCGATCATCAGCAAAGCCTGACGGCCTCCACCGGGTTATCCTACAACCTGGCAGGCCATCGCATCTCACTGGATGCCATTTACGAGAGCGGCTTGCGCAACGGATTCGACAACACCACCAGTTTGCCTGGTTATACTGTCGTCAATCTCGGCATCAGCCGTGCTTTCAATACCAGCATCACGGGGCCCATGGAAGGGCGTCTGGTGCTCACCAACCTGCTCAACGAAACGTATCTGATACGGGATGGTACCGGCATCGGTGTCGGCGCCCCCCAGTACGGGATGCCACGTGGTATTTTTGTGGGCATCACCAAACCCCTTTGATCCTGGGAGACAAGGCATAAGCATGGAAAGCTGGCAAGCATTGAAGGCTGGAGGCCCAACCCTCTATCCACTGTTTTTTCTGGCGCTGATCGCCACGACCATCATGATTGACCGGTTATGGCTGATATGGCGCCATGTGCGTCTGCAAACACCTCTGGAAAAGGTGCTGCTCCTGCCCTCTTTCACCTGGGAGCAACTGGCCCACGCAACCGGATCCGATGCCACCAACTATTACGCGCAGTTCGGTCAGACTTTTGTGGAGCATCGGCATCGCCCTCTCTGGTGGATCGAGTCACGGGCACAAGAACGGGCACAAGAGCTGGAAAAAAGTCTTGGCCGCGGTCTCTGGCTGCTTGAAACCATCGTCACCGCCGCACCTTTGCTGGGCCTGCTGGGAACCATCACCGGCATGATGCATGCATTTCACCTCATCGGCAGCAACGGCTTGGTGGATCCTGGTGGCATTACGGGAGGTGTGGCCCAAGCGCTGATCGCCACCGCCGTCGGCATCTTCATCGCCCTCATCGCCCTGTTCGGTTTCAACTATTGCTCACGGCAACAGACGCGCATGATGGAAGACATGGAACGCATCGGCACCTTGCTGCTGGACCGCATCCGTCTGGATCATGAAGGCAACGACTCGCCATGAAGCTGCGTCGCCGCCAGGGTCCGCGCAAGGGACGCATCGAAATCATTCCCATGATCGATGTGATGTTCTTTCTGCTGGTCACCTTCATGTTGGCGTCGTTGTCCATGCAAAATCTGCATTCCTTGCCGGTCAATCTGCCTCAGGGTCATGCGGCGCCTTTACAGGCCAAAAGTCCGATCACCCTGACCATCGATGCCCAAAGCCACCTTTTTATCGATAAAGCACCGGTCACCCTGGCCACCTTGACCGACACCTTGCGTCGCAAACTCACGCCCGATGGCGATGTGATTGTTTCTGCCGATAGTCAGGCACCCAATGGCATCACCGTCCAGGCCATGCTGGCCGCCAAGGCCGCTGGCGCTCAGCATTTTCTCATCGCCATCAAGCATGTCGACTGATTTTCCTTACCGCGATTCGCCCTGGGCACGTCTGCCCTTGACCCTACCGCTTGCCCTGCTGTTTTGCCTCGCCGCCATGGGGCTGCTGCCTGCCCTGATGGGGCGCAGCAAACCCGCTGAAACACCGCCTCAACCCATCGCTGCCGAGCTGGTGGAATTGCCACCCTCCCCGCCCCCGGCGCCCAAAACCGCGCCCAAAGTTGCGGCCCACCCACCTCCTGTTGCGCCCCGACCAAGCCCACCCCGAGAAACCCCTCCTCCGGCTGTGACCCACCCCGCGCCATCTCCCGCGCCTGCTGCAATCCCTGCCAAATCGACGGAGCCAGTGGCCCCTCCTCCGGCACCCACCCCAGCAGCGCCGGCAACGACCCCGGCGGCCCCGCTCTCGGGGCAGGGGCATAGCGAGATCCGCGCTGCCCGAGCCCTCATCCACCCCTTGCCCGTGATCCCGGACGATTTGCGCAACGGCGCCCTCAACGAGGTTGCCCAAGTTCGTTTTCACATCACCCGGTCGGGTGAAGTCAGCGTTGAACTGCTTCAGGCCACGCGCGATCCCAGACTCAACCGATTGATTCTCAGCACGTTGAAAACGTGGAAATTTTTCCCTGCCATTGCCGATGGACATCCCATCGATTCAACCCAGGACCTGGACATTCACATCAACGTTCAGTAAAAGAGGGCCTGGTTCCCCTTTTCCATCCGTCAAAATATCCGCTACTATGAGGGTTCGTGATGCTCCCTGGATTCACCGATGCTTGCTACCCCTCCCATTTTTGAGCCTTCTTCCGCCCCA
>JAJYQG010000082.1 GCA_021794775.1 Pseudomonadota bacterium | reverse complement strand
GGAACTCGGCAAGTGCCTCCGCCAATCGGTCAGCCAACGCCTTGAGCATGATGCCGTTGTAATCATCATGCAGCGCCTCGTATTCGGCCAGCAACGCCTCCAACCCTACGCCGGCCGTGACAGCAAAAGCTCCCACGTAATCGCGCACCCCCGTGGACCACGGTGCCACATAATCCGACAAGGCGTGGTTATGGCGATCTGCCGCTTTCTCCTGCTGCTGGCGCAGATGATGTAGGGTTGCGCGCACCGTTCTACGGTCATCATCTTCAAAAATCACGATATCGTCGCCATTATCTGCCGTTGCTGCCGGAAAAAATCCAATCACACCATAGGCCTTCAGACGTTTCTCGCGCACCAACCGCTCCAGCATGGCTTGAGCGTCGCCCAGCAACTGACGAGCGGTTTCCCCCACCACCTTATCGTCCAGGATCGCAGGAAAACGTCCGCTCAAATCCCATGTCTGGAAGAACGGGGTCCAATCGATCAAGGGAACCAGTTCCTCCAACGGATGGTCACCCCATGTCCGCACACCCAGGAAGGATGGAACGGGGGGCGTATAAGCTACCCAATCGAACTTTTGGCCACGATGACGGGCGCTTTCCAGACTCAACAGCGGCCCTGTTCCCTTCTTGGCCTCATGCTGAGCACGCACGCGCTGCATGTCAGCCTTGACGCCAGCCACGTAGGCATGACGCAATTCCTCGCTCATCAGCTGGGTACACACCCCTACCGCCCGTGAAGCATCGGGAACATATACCGTCACGCCTTGGTAATGAGGCTCGATCTTGACCGCTGTATGCACCCGCGACGTCGTTGCACCCCCAATCAGCAACGGCACAATCATCCCGGTGCGCTGCATCTCCTGGGCCACATGAGCCATTTCTTCCAAAGTCGGCGAGATCAATCCGGATAGACCGATGATGTCAACCTGTTTCTCTTTCGCCAAGTCGAGAATACGCTCGCAAGGCACCATAACACCCATGTCGATCACGTCGAAATTGTTGCATTGAAGCACCACACCGACGATATTCTTGCCGATGTCGTGGACATCACCTTTCACCGTTGCCAAGAGGATCCGACCCTTGGACTGGCTCCCGGCCGACTTCTCGGCTTCGATGAAGGGCACCAGATGGGCAACAGCCTGCTTCATCACGCGCGCCGACTTCACCACCTGCGGCAAAAACATCTTGCCGGCGCCAAACAGATCGCCCACTACGTTCATGCCATCCATCAACGGACCTTCAATGACATGAATGGGTCGCTCGGACTTTTGGCGCGCCTCTTCCGTATCTTCCACAATCCAGGTGTTGATCCCTTTTACCAGGGCGTGGGTCAAACGCTCATGCACTGGAGCTTGGCGCCAAGTCAGATCTTCCTGACTGACCCGTGCCCCCCCCGATTTAACCTGGGTCGCCACCACCACCAATCTTTCACCGGCATCGGGATGCCTGTTCAGCAATACATCCTCGATGGATTCCAACAATTCTGCTGGAATTTCGGCGTATACCCCCAGCTGCCCAGCGTTGACGATGCCCATGGTCATGCCCGCACGGACGGCATGGTACAGAAAAGCCGTATGAATCGCCGCGCGCACTGCTTCGTTGCCACGAAACGAGAAACTCACGTTAGAAACCCCACCACTCACCTTGGCATAGGGCAAGGTTGCACGGATCTGCCTTGTGGCCTCAATGAAATCCACGGCGTAGTTGTTATGCTCCTCAATCCCCGTGGCCACGGCAAAAATGTTGGGGTCGAAAATAATGTCTTCCGGCGGGAACGCCAGTTGTTCCGTCAACAAACGATAGGATCTTGTGCAAATCTCGATCTTGCGCGCCATGGTGTCGGCTTGGCCACGCTCGTCAAAGGCCATGACGATAGCCGCCGCTCCGTAGCGGCGCACCAGAGTGGCACGACGCAGAAATTCCTCCTCTCCTTCCTTAAGACTGATGGAGTTGACAATGGACTTGCCTTGAACACATTTCAGACCAGCTTCCAGCACGCGCCAGTCCGACGAATCGATCATCACGGGAACCCTTGAAATATCCGGTTCCGACGCCACCAGGTTGAGGAAGCGTTGCATGGCCGCAGGCGCGTCGAGCATCGCTTCATCCATGTTGATGTCGATAATCTGCGCACCGCTGTCCACCTGCGTCCGCGCAACCTCCAGCGCCTCACCAAATTTCTGCCCCAGAATCAAACGCGCAAAAGCCCGAGAGCCCGTGACATTGGTGCGCTCTCCGACATTCACAAACAGGCTGTCTTCGCCAATATTGAAGGGTTCCAGACCGGACAGGCGCGTTTCCCGTGGAACATCGGGCAAGGCTCGAGGAGGACGGCCCTCCATGGTGCGCGCGATGGCGCGAATATGATCGGGGGTAGTACCACAACATCCCCCCACAATATTCAAGAAACCCGCTTCCGCGAACTCCCTGAGTAGCGTCGCGGTTTCTTCGGGACCCTCATCGTAGCCCGACTCGGCCAATGGGTTGGGCAATCCCGCATTGGGGTGGGCACTCACATGGGTATTGGCCACCCGCGCCAGTTCCTCGATGTAGGGCCTCATCAACGCCGCACCCAGCGCACAATTGAGCCCGATGGCGATGGGGCGTACATGGGAAAGCGAATTCCAGAATGCTTCCGTCGTCTGTCCCGTCAAGGTACGGCCGCTTTGATCGGTGATCGTGCCCGAAATCATCACGGGCAAACGCCGCCCTGTGCGCTCGAAGAACGATTCAATGGCAAACAAAGCCGCCTTGGCATTCAAGGTATCGAATATCGTCTCCACCATGAAAATGTCAACACCACCGTCCACCAAGGCTTCAATGGCCTCACCATAAGCTTGGTTCAACGCGTCAAAGCTGACATTGCGGTAGCCCGGGTCGTTGACATCGGGAGAAATCGATGCGGTTCGCGTCGTTGGCCCCAACACACCCGCCACAAAGCGCGGCTTGTCTGGAGTCCGTGCCGAAGCCTCGTCGGCCAGACGACGGGCCAAACGGGCGGCCTCGCGATTGAGTTCAGGCACCAGATCAACCATGTGGTAATCGGCCATGGATACCGCGTTGGCATTGAACGTGTTGGTTTCAAGAATATCTGCTCCAGCCTCAAGATAAGCCCGATGAATATCGGCAATAACTTCCGGTTTGGTCAAAACCAGCAGATCATTGTTGCCCTTGAGGTCGTGGGGAAAATCTTTGAACCGTTCTCCGCGGTAATCGGCTTCGCTCAACTTGTAACGTTGAATCATGGTGCCCATGGCACCATCCAGGATCAGAATCCGTTGTGCCAGAAGGTCATGAAGTTGTGCAGTCTTATCAATCATAGCGCGTCAGTCTATCATGACCGTCAAGCCCAACAAAAAAGCACCCCGAAGGGTGCCTTTCTGCGCTCGTCAGGATAGCGTTCAGAACTTGTAGACCCCCTGCAAACCATAGGTGGTCATCGTTTGGGACAACAAACCATTGGATTCAGCAAAAAGCCCCTTGTCGGCACGATCTTCCCGAACTTCAGCACGCAACTCAAACATCTTGACCGGTGCATAGCCGAAAGTCAGCGTCGCTTCGCGCACCGTATTCGGCCCCACCAATACCGGCGCACCGGAATAGGCCAACGCCGCCCCTGAATTATCGCGCAACTGTTCGCCACGCAACGAAACGCGATATTGTTCATTGAACTGATAATTCAGGTAGCCCGCAACCCCCCAATAGGTTTCTGTACCGACCTGATTGTTGAGTCCGATGATCTCATTTTGCTGGGTAGCACGATCCGCGTTCAGAACGAATGTCAGAGACTGAGTCAAATTGCTGGTGAACACCATGTCGAACAAGGTTCGATTACCCGCGCGCGCAAGATTGCCACCATACGCTTCGAACGTATTGGTGGTAAAGGTATTGCCAATCACACCGGCCACCGGTACCGTTTCATCACCGGTATAGGCATCCAGCAACAGCGAGGTATCTTTGGTGAAAGCCTGGTTCCATGCAAATTCCATCGTCTTGGAGGATGTCATGCCGGTCACCTGATCCCACCCGTTGTTCACACCCATGGTCAAGGTGGTCTCTTCAGACACCGCATCGATGGCACGCAACCCCGTATGCGTAAAAGGAATCTTGCCAAACAAAATGGAGCGGGTAATGTTCGTATCCGCTCCGCTGTCGATGTATTCCACCCCAGCCAGCGTTGTATACTTACCGCCCATGACCGTCCAGGTATTCTTGGCGTACTGCATGAAGGCTTGAGTCAGATCGAAATAGCCTCCACTGCCTGCCGTGGTATTGTTGGGATTGAGGTTGTTGCCAGAACAAGCACCGTAAGAGCAAATGATGCCCGCATTCGAACCGGCGGTCAGGTTCACCAACCCACCCACCCCTTCTGTTGGCAAACGGGAAAACGTGATCGAACCCTGATTTAAAACAAACGAATTTTTGGTGGTATCAAAAACCTGCACGCTGGGATCCGGCATCTGCGAGTGGGCAATGTACCCCATGTCGAGGTAGCCTTTGACTTCTATC
>JAJYQG010000152.1 GCA_021794775.1 Pseudomonadota bacterium | reverse complement strand
CGGACCCGGTGATGCTGTAATTCCCGACATTGCTGGTACTCGTTGCGGACGTGCCAAACGTCACGGTCCCGGTTGTCGCCGTTGCCTGGGTTTGGCCGTTGACGAACCCTGAGAGGGTTCCAGTCAGCGATGGGTTTGCCGACCCGTAGGTGCGACTTACCGAATTCGCCCGGTACGTCAGCGTGGCAGGGTTGACGATCCATGAGGTAGAAGTCGCCCATGGGGCCAAAGTATAATTGCCTGCCCCGGTCCCGGCCAGGCTCAGTCCGCTGGCGTAGTTGAAGGAATAACTCCCCGCGTTGCTGGAGGCGGTCGGTGCTGACGTGTACGACGCCGCGCCGATGACCGATGCGTTCGTCAATGACACGACAGAGCCGCTACCGTTGACGAAATCGTAGTTGATGACCGGAGCGGAGCCGTAGGTGCTGGAGCCGTTCAACGGGTCCACATACACCGTCGTCGTGCATCCTCCGAATGAGCAAAGGACCGGGTAGTTGCCGGACTTGATGCCCCACACCGGGGTGGTGAAGTCCCAATTCGGATTGATATTGCCGTTGGCGGAAGTTGCACTGGTGAAATTGGCCTTGGTCTGCATCTGAGCGGTGGTCATGCCAATCCCGCCGTAGCTTGTGGTAAGACCAGAAGTGGTTGTGTCCCAGAATGAGCCGGTAATGCCGCCGGAGGTATTGTCGTTGGCCCCAATAAACCCGCCAAAAGTCGTTGATCCATTCGGGATCACCCGACCCGTCGAATAGGAGTTGGAGATGGTTCCGGTAGATCCGTTTACCCCGGAAAACCCTGCGGTCCAAACCCCCGTATACCCTGTTGCCGAGCCTGTCGCATAGGAGTTTGTTATTGACCCGGAATTCCATCCAGAAAAACCGCCTGAGCCGCAAGTTCCCCCGCCATTCCCGGACGCGACATTCCCTGTGGCGTAGTCGTTCAGGATCGTGGCCAAATTCATCCCAACGAACCCCCCGGCGTCACGGTATGACGAGGTAACCGCCCCCGTGGCATAGGAATACTCAACCGTCCCGAAGTTTCCGCCAACAACACCACCTGTCATCTGGTCGCCGTTTACCGTTGCGGATGACCAGACGTTTGTAACCAGCCCCGATGCTGTGGCCACGTTGCCAACAACCCCGCCCGTGTACTCATGAGAGCCGGTAACGGTCCCGGATGTAAATGAATTGGTAATCTCCCCGCCTGTCATGTACCCAACCAGTTCGCCGGTGCCGTTCACCCCAGAAACGGATGCGGTTGAATAATCGTTTGCAACCAGTCCGCTTGACATGGCTCCAACCAAACTGCCAACCTGGTTATTACCAACGAAGGTTCCTCCAACAATCCCGGTATTGATGATCGTTCCGCCGGTGCTATCGCTGATGAAACCCACGTTTCCAGAGGCGAGTTTTAGCGTCATGTTGTCAATGGTATGACCAAGGCCGTTGATTGTCCCGGTAAACTCGGGCGTCGTCCAATGCCCGATAGACGCAAACCCATTCCCCGCATTCCACGTCGAAGTAGGACTGGCATCGATGTTACTCCCAAGAACATAATGCCCGGCCAGATTCCCAGCGATCCCCTGCAGGTCTGTCCCGGTCATGCTGCCGGGCGCGCCCAGGGTGTTGATGATTGTGTAAGGCGTGCCATTGATGCTGATGTTGGCGGTCGATGCCAGATTCACCTGCCCGATAAACCCGGTCGAATTCATCCCGACCAGAACCTGCCCGCCGGATACCGCCGCCTCGGACCCGTTCGCCGTGGCCGGATTCAGGTTCAGACCAGCCGTTCCCGTAGCGCTCATCGTCGCATTGACGTTGATGTTGTCTGCCGCCGTCAGCGTCAGGGTGTTGGCGGACCAGGCCACGTTATCGTTCACGTTGATGCTGCCGGTGCCCGGTGTCGCGCCTTGGCTCGATTGGATGACGACATTGCCGGACCCAAGGGCCCCGGATAATGTGGAGCCTGAAATATCCCCGCCCGAAGACGCGATGGTAAAGTCCACAGGATCAATCAACCAGGTGCCGGACTTGCCATTCTGCGCCGCCGTCGTCACTACGGACTTGTCGCCGATTTGCACCGCATGGGCGCTGGTATCAATGAACCCGCCGCTGCCTTGTGTGGCGCTGGCGTCCAGGGTGCCGTCATTGGTCACGGTCCCGTTCTTCATGCCGCCGAGCAGGGTAATGCGTCCTGACGCGCCAGAAACGCTCTGCGCCTCGATGATCCCATCGTTATTGACCATGCTGGCCATCAGCGCATCGCGTGCGCCTGCGGTCATGATCACCTGCCCGCCGTTGGCGCTGATCAGCCCACCATTCTTGGCCAGATCGTTCAACTGGCTTTGGGTCACCACCGCGTTCAACAACTGGTTGCCGCTGAAGGTCAGAGTAAAAGCGCTGCCGCCGGCCAGGGATACAGTCCCCAACTGCGCTGTAACGGTTCCCTCGTTGCTCACCGTATGCCCCAACAGCGAGACATACCCCCCAACACCCGCCTTGATGGTCCCGAAGTTCTGGACCGACGCTGTGGAGTTTCCCCCCAAACTTTGGGTATTGGCCGTGCTACCCGTCAGGTCCATGGTGGACGCCACCAGTCCCCCCACGTTCACCTGCGCTCCACGCCCGAACAGGATACCGTTCGGATCGATCAGGTAAACCTGCCCGTTGGCATTCAGGTGCCCCATGATCTGCGCCCCGCTGGTGTCATAGATACGGTTCACCGCAACGGCGGACGAGTTGGGCTGATTAAAGGTTACGGTTTCGTTGCCCCCGACGTTAAACCCTGTCCAGTTCAGATTCAAGTTCTGGCTGGACTGCGTGATCGTGGTGTCCACTGCACCACCTGCCGCCTGCGTCTGAATGATGCGTCCAACCCCGGAAGTCACAACGCCCCCGGTCGGCGCAGCATGAGCGGACAGGCATAACGGTGCCAGGAGCAGGGCGGAGGCGGTCTTGGCGCGAGTGGCTTTTTTGCCATTTCCGCGAGAAATCTCGGAAACAGCAACCCAGGCGTTCAAGGTTTTGCTGAAAACAAGGCGGTAAATACGGTTCATGGTTTTATCCCTGAGATTTTGTAGTGTTGTAGGAAACTGCAAGTTCTTTGTGCAAAGGCTTTTTGTGCGGCTTTTCTTTTGACAAAGCATCTTCGTGTGCCAGATCAAGCATCCGCAGCAACCGTCCGTTGTGCATCAGCCATTGGGACTGGCGTTGCGGCCTGGTCAGCGTGTCTCTCTCAACTTTCATGCGGAACAAAACCCCGCGCCGTTCAACGAGAAACTTGATCACCGCAGCAGGCCGACGTATTCCGTTGCTGTGGATCAGCAGGTGAGAGCATTGCGCCCGATCCACAAAATCCAGAATTGCGCGGGCGTGATTGATGTCCGGCAAGATTCTGGTTGCGCCGTTCTGCAAAACACACAACGGCCCGCCGTCTGGTTTTCTGTCCAGGACAGAACCAACCGTCAGGCCCAGGCTTTCTTCGTCCACATCGTCAAAACACAACTGCAAGACCGAAGCAAAACCTTGCGGAACCTCTTGCATAGGCCCGTCACCGGTTATAAGCATGAGCGCGGTATCCGGGTCCGGCACGATGCGATGAACATTCCCGAGCGAGAAAAATGCGGTTTTGACCATCAGAATCCTCGGCTCAACTCGCCCCAGACCAGGGTGCTAACCGGCGTTCCGGCCAACTGCGACGGAACGGCACCCAGGCGGTTTGCAACGTACATTTTCCCCTGCCATGCCCCGCCGCTGGTCCAGTTCATGCCCACCCCGGCTCCGCTCAAAGTCGCTCCGTTCGCGCCCGGCACAAACGGGTTGACGCTGACGGCAATCCGCTCGCTATCCCCAAACACCACTGCCTGCCAGTGATCGGATAGCCGGTATCTGCCCTCCGCCGTTTCAAGCACCCCGCTGTCCGCCGACAGTACGCCCATGTCATAGCCGCGCACACTGTACGGCCCACCGACGACCAACTGCTCCATGGGGTCCAGGTTCTTCTGTGCCCATTGGCCGGACACGGACAGGTACAACTGCGCCGTCTCAGAGCCAAGGTTCTGCAGCCGGGTTACGCTGCCATTCCATTTTCCAAAAGCCCCGGACTCTCGCGCACTTGCCGTATCCGCGCTCAACGCGGCGAGGTTGTCGAACGTCACGCGCCCGCCCGTCCAGGATGCGTTCATCATTCCGACGCCCCCGGACATCCACCCGTCGCGCTCATCCCCGTTCATGCTCAACACCCCGTTGTCCAGGTGCCGATTGGTCAGGGTCGATACCGTCTGGTCACTCAGGCGCTTGTAGTCGAATTCGGCTTGGCCGTACAGGTTCACCGTCTGGCTTCTCAAAAACGGCTGTCTTGCCCAAAGGCTTGAAACCGACGCCGTACCTGATCCCTTCAAGCCTCCCAACGGCCCGCCCAACGAATAAGCCAGATCCGATACCGCAGCGCCTACCCGCGTCCCTCCGCCTGGTAGCGAGGGATTTGCAAGCAGGTCGTACCCCAGGCGCGCATAGTTCATCCCAGGCCCGCTGGTCAGGCCGTTGGCCTGCAACTGATCTC
>JAJYQG010000203.1 GCA_021794775.1 Pseudomonadota bacterium | reverse complement strand
GCGTCTTGGCGGGAAGTAGCCGCTCGTGAAAACATATCGCAGACCACAAAGGCTGGAGCAAAACGGAACCCCAAGGGTTCCGTTTGCCATCCATCATGGAGATTGCCTCGATGTGCTTGGCAAAATGTTGGACGACAGTATCGATTCGGTCGTAACTGATCCGCCCTACGGTTTATCCAGCGAGCCGGACCCGGTTGAGGTTATGAGGGCGTGGGTCAATAACGAATCGTTCTTGCACCGCAAGAAAGGATTTATGGGGCACGAATGGGACTCGTTTGTGCCGCAGCCTGATTACTGGCGCGAGGTCTTTCGCGTGCTCAAGCCTGGTGGGCACGCGCTTGTCTTTGCCGGCGCCAGGACGCAAGACTGGATGGCGATGTCGTTGCGCTTTGCAGGCTTCGAGATCAGGGATACGATCATGTGGGTATTTGGATCTGGACTGCCGAAATCGCTCAACATCGAGAAGGCGCTTATTGCAAAACACTCGCCGCAGTCATCGCTCTGGAAAGGATGGGGTACCGCCCTGAAGCCTTGTTACGAGCCGATCTTGCTGGTCAGAAAGCCGTTTCGCGGGTCGGTTTCGGAGAATGTCCTGAAAAACCGCGTTGGCGGAATCAACATCGACGGGTGCCGCGTGCCGACTGACGAAACGCTCAACGGTGGCGCGTATGCAGCCAAAGGGCAGCGTGGCAATAGCGACGTATTCGGCGGGGCCAAAGGGATGTTTGCGCCTGGAAAAACCGCAGCGGACAAATTTGTTCAGCCATCTGGGCGCTGGCCGGGCAACCTGGTGCATGACGGCAGCGATCAGGTGATAGAAGGCTTTCCCGAGACTTCGGGACAGCAGGGCGATCTCAACACCACCGGAGACGGGCGGGCGCGCGTAGGCGCCGTTTACGGGAAATTCAATGCGGCACGCAATTTCTTTGCCAGAGGCGATACCGGTTCTGCCGCCAGATTCTTCTACTGCGCGAAGCCGACGCGGGCTGAGCGGCATGAGGGAACCGGCTATAGCGCGACAAAAACAACGCATGGCGCCACGCTACGACAGGTTGAAAATGCGATCAAGGCCGAACCTGACGGCGGGAATACCCATCCGACCATCAAGCCGAAGGAGTTGATGCGCTGGCTTGTTCGAATGATCACGCCGCCAGACGGTGTATGCCTCGACCCTTTTACGGGGTCCGGCACGACCGGAATTGCCTGCATGGAAGAAGGAGTCCAGTTTGTTGGCATTGAGCGCGAACTTTCATACTCGAGGATCGCTCACGCCAGGGTGAGCCATGCCTTCCAGAAGGTTTCTGGCAAGCCTTCTGCCGCGTCAGAAAAAAGAGCGGCGGCGGAGCAGGCAAGACAGAAAAGAAAGGCTTTTGGAAAGTACCGAAAAGGCGAACAGATGGAATTGGAAGGAATCGTCCTGATGCCTGACGACCGGGTTTGACACGAGTTTTATGTTACGCTATAATCGCTATTGCATAATCAATCAGAGGTGAAAAAATGACGAACAAAATC
Source organism: Pseudomonadota bacterium (assembly GCA_021794775.1). GTDB lineage: Bacteria > Pseudomonadota > Gammaproteobacteria > Burkholderiales > Ferrovaceae > Ferrovum. Next base: position 3,068 of record JAJYQG010000203.1, on the reverse strand, counting down.
GCAATTTCAGCCGCCCTGCTCTCTTTTCTTTGTGTTCCGGCTTTTGCCGATCAGGGGCAACAAGGAACCGCGCAGACAACACAGCCTGCGCCCGCATACCAGCCTCAACCGCAGCAACCTATGCAGCAAGGATATATGCTATCCGGACCGCTTCACTCCGGGCCACTGCAAGGCGGACCGCTGACCAGGAACACGACGGACGGGCCGGTATGGCTCAACGGTCCGATCCACGGGACGCCGATACAAGGCGATCCGGCCGCCGAGAACCAGATGCAGCAAGAAAGCCCATCGCAATTTCAGCCCGGCTTTCATCCGCCTCAGTTCCCGTTTGGGCCGCAGGCGTGGTTTCACCCGAACGTCCCGGCTAACCAGATGAACCAGAACCAGTCCGGCCCTGCTCAACAAGCCCCCGCTCAGCAGTGATGCTCTTGACTTTTTGTTACGGAATAGGTATAATTTCGTAATACAGAACGGAGGCTTTGGTGGGTCATATTTCTTTCGATATGTTTCTGTGGAACGCTTGCGTAACGCTGGTCATCTTGTTGCTTGCCGTTGAGTTGGTGGAAAAGTTTTTCCTATGTCGGTGGAAGTGGAAGCGGAGGGTCGTGTTTTATTTGAAGGGCGAGCCGGTACGTGAAACGGACTGGCTGTACTGCAAGAACCCCGCAGTTGACAGACACGACGTTTGGGAGGTCAAGCCGTGTGGCGTGTTTTGCGGCAATGACGGCAGTGTTAATGACGGGTACTGGTTGTGGGTCAGGACGGGTGAAAACCAGTTGCATCTTGTGCCGTCATGGTCTTTGTCGCGTGAGCCATTTTGATGACTAATGTTGCGATCATCGATGCCTCGCCCGTTGTCACCCTTGGGTTGCCAACGCTTCTGGAGCCATTTGGGATCGCTGTTGGCGTAGCGTCCAATTCGCTGCCTGATCAAGCCTTGGGCGGGGTTGATGTCGTCGTGGTGGACCCGGTTTGGATGAGAGGGTTCCGAACGATCGACCGGATCATAAAGCGTTATTCGTCCGTGCCTATGTTGGTTTACACGGCGGCCCCTTCGCAACCGATGACTATTTCAATGCTGCGTTCCGGCGTTATTGGGGTCGTGGACAAAAACGACCCGATTGATGAGATTGTGTCGGCCATTTGTTTGGCGTGCAAGGGAAAGCGGTACGTCAGCAAGGCGCAGGCCGATTTCATGGCGGATCTCGTGTGTTCTGGCAAATCGAACCCGAACGAGTTGAGCGCGCGCGAGGCTGAGGTTGCAACGCTTGCACGGTCCGGCCTTGCGACCAAGGAGATCGCTTCAAAACTCGGTTTGAGTTACAAGACGGTCGCATCGCAAAAATCCAGTATCCGGCGAAAACTTGGTTTGAAAAACAACCGGATGATAGATTTTCTTGGGGATTCGTATTTCGAAGAGGCTGGCGATGCGGCGGCTTGACCTATGGGGGCAATGATGTTTTTTCATGCAGCCGAACTTTTCGGCAGTGCGTTTTTATTGGTGTATGTGCTTGGGCTTCAATCGCTCAACGTAAACAACGGGCACATCAAGGCGGCGGCAATTACCAGCCTGTTTGTCGGGGCGGGTCAGTTGGCGCTTTACAAGCTGGCTCCGTCAGCAAGCGGCGTAGAAATCGTCGCCTATCTGCTCGGAGGTCCGGCGGGCATTACCGCCAGCATGGTATCTCACGGTCATTTCGTCCGGCTGGTCGGGTTAAAAACAAAAAAAGAGGGTGAAAGTGAAAAACAACGGGCCAGTGACGCAACGAGAAGTTGATTTCCCGGATTCAGGAGTTCTGGTTTCCAGAACCGATCATAAAGGGGCCATCACCGACGCCAACGATTCATTCGTTGAGATTTCGGGTTACTCAAGATCGGAACTGATCGGCAAAAGCCATAACATCGTGCGTCACCCGGACATGCCGGGGTGGGCTTTTGAGGATTTATGGGCCACGGTCAAAGCCGGAAAGGTCTGGCGCGGGATCGTCAAGAACCGGTGCAAGAACGGGGACCATTATTGGGTTCGCGCCACCGTTTCGCCGATCACGCAGCACGGTCGGATCGAAGGGTATCTTTCCCTCCGCAAGAAGCCGACCAGGGTTGAGGTTTTGGAAGCCGAAGCGTTGTATCGTCAGTATCCGGTATCTGCCCCACCCCGCAGCCGTTCACTGAGAACATGGTTCTCGGGCCTGAGTCTGCAATACAAGATGCAGTTTATCGTGCAGCCGATTCTGTTTGTTCTATTGACGGGATCGACTGTTCTCACCTACCAGCAGATCCGTTCAAGTATTCTCGAAGATGCGGTCAGCAAAGGCGGGGCCGTTGCCATGCAGGTCATCGATGGGGCCAACATGCTGATGGTCACCGGCTCCATCGGGGACAAGGACAACCGGAGATTGTTGATCAAGAAAATCATCGAGGGGCAGAAACTTTCGTCTCTGCGTCTGGTTCGCACGCAGCAGGTGGTGAAGCAATTCGGCGAAGGGTTGCCCGAAGAGAAACTGGACGATCCCCTGGTGAAAGCAACCATCACGGAATCCGTGCAGGCAGGCAAATCCCTGCCCAGGACGATTTTCAGCAAGGATCAGGCAGGTCACCCTACCCTGCGTGTGATCACGCCGTACATCGAGTCTCACGACTTCCACGGCACCGATTGCCTGCTCTGCCACCAGGTTGAAGTCGGGTCGAGCAATGGCGCATCGGATCTGACTATTGACCTGACTCGTGAATTCTCGCGCCTGAACGTCATCACCTTGTCCCTGGTTGCGGCGCAGATTACCTTGCAACTCCTGGTTTACTTTTTGTTTGGCATGGCGTCGCGCCGTTATGTCGCCAGACCTTTGAAAAACGTCGAAGAACACCTTGAAGAAATTGTTTCCGGCGATTTCAGCAGAATGGTGGACATTGGCGGTCAGGATGAGGTTGGTCGTCTTATGGACAAAGTGCAGTCCACCAAGGTTCTCATGGGTGCGGTGATCGACCGGATTGTGTCGTCGGCGCATTCCAGCGTGGGCTATACCCAGCAACTGGATGCAGCCACCCAACAGGCTACAGAAACCGCGCACGAG
>JAJYQG010000154.1 GCA_021794775.1 Pseudomonadota bacterium | reverse complement strand
ATCTTTGGAGCGGGTCGCCGTAGAGCTATCCCAGGGGGCGATCGAGGCGGCGCAACGTTATTTTTCTGTGATGGATCAGGGTGTGTTGAACGAGTCGGAGGTGGTGCGTGATGATGCGCGGCATTATCTTGCTTCGACCTCCGCCAATTATGATGTCATCATAGGCGATCTTTATCATCCTGATTTGGCAGGTGTCGGAGCGTTGCTTTCAAAGGAACAGTTTCAGCGTGCACGAATGCACCTGACTTCTCAAGGCATTTTTGTCCAGTGGTTGGCTTTGAATCAATTTGATGATGTTTCGTTGCAAACGGTGATGCGAACATTTCAGGCTGTTTTTCCCGATGCTCGTATTTTTCTCGATGGGATGCATCTGGCGCTGGTGGGACCTAAAACGACGTGGGGTGGTTTTCAGGCCGTCCGGGATGGGCAGGCACGACTTTCCGCGGCCATTCGAGAACAGGCCACTGGGGGAGAAGGAACCTGGACTTGGTTGGGGCGCTATTGGGGGAGGGTTCAGCCTACCCCAGGGCCACTTCAGAGTGAGGAGAATCCCATCATCGAGTTTGACCTCCCCGCGCTTAAATATCGCCATGAGGCGCTGCCTGGGTTGCTTCAGACCTTGCTGAGAGAGCGCCCGTCTCTGGAAACGGCGATGAGAGAACTGTCGGTCCCTCAAGCGTCGGCCCACGACTTCGAAAAAAGTTATTTGGCAACGGGAGCCTTGGTGCAAAGTTGGTTGGCAGCCATGGCCGGTCGATCTGGAGAAGCGCAACGATGGGTTCGATTGGCTTTTGACAACAATCCTGAAGATCGATGGGTGGTCTATGCTTTTATCGATGAAGTGTTGACTCAGATGGAACATGCGCCGTTGTCTTCGGTCGAACGGGAGCGGGTGCTGACCAAGTTGGCGGCTCGGTTTCCTTGGCACGTCGATTTATTGCGGGCGTTATGGCATGAAGAACTGGCCAATCAAGAAAATGCTGCGGCCGAATTGACGCGGCAACAACTGTTACGGGTGTCTCCTCTTGACCGCGAAGCAAGGTCGGCGAAGAATGCTGGATTGGCGCTTCAATAGCCTTGGAAGAATGAAGAATGAGTGCAGCGAACGTTCCAAACACAACCACGCATTTCCATCTGCAAAGACGCACGGTTCAGGTCGTTACTTTGCTTGCGACGATTTTGATTCCCGCCAGTGGTCTCTTTCGCATCGATCCCCGAGCAGGAGCCTTGGTTATTCTGCATCGACAGGTTTGGTTCGCCGACTTTTATCTGATTGCGGGTCTCTGGATTGTCATCGTCAGTTTATTGGTCATGCTCTATTCGTTAGCTGGAACGGTGTTTTGCGGCTGGGTCTGCCCACAAAACATTTTTTCTGAATGGGCCAATTTCATGACCCAGAAATGGCTGGGGAAGCGGGCTGAAATCAGCCTGGATGGACAGGCGCCGATCGTGGCACCATCCAAAAACCGTATGATCAACTGGTTGGTACTGGGGGTTTCTTTCCTGCTCGCTTCCATGTTTCTGGGGGTGATTCCGCTGTTCTATTTTTATGATCCCTCCACCGTGGTGGCATTTCTTTTATGGCGCTCTGATCCAGCCCTGGCACAATCCCTGCACTGGATTTATGCTGTTTTTGTGCTGATCATTTTGGTGGATATTGCTGTGATTCGCCATTTCTGGTGCCGTTTTGCTTGCGTTTACCGTGTGTGGCAGCACAGCTTCCGCACCCGTGAGACACTCCACGTGCGCTACGATGCCAGCCGCTCAAGTGCTTGTGAGAAATGCAATTATTGCGTCACATCCTGTTTCATCGAGATCGATCCCAGAAAGACCGATGTATACGACAGCTGCATCAATTGCGGTGAATGCATCGATGCCTGTAACCGGCTTCAAGGAAAAAAAGGACTTCCAGGGTTGTTATCTTTTGAAATGGGGGAACGCACACATAGACGAGAAGAGCGCATTCAGTTTCGCAACAATGCTTTTGGTCTGAAGTCCCGAACCAGTTGGATGACCGTGATCATGCTCCTCGGTCTTTGTTTTTTCAGCTGGGGGCTATGGACATGGCAACCCTTGCATTTGGCTGCTTATCGTTCTGAGACCCAGGCATCTTCCCAGGTGGCGCTGGACTATCGCGTGGAGATCGCCAATAAGCAGTATCGGCCTGCCGAGGTTGATCTGATGGTGGCGGGGTTGTCTGGGAGTGAGTATCGTTTTTCCACGCGGCATTTGGTCATTCCGCCTGCAGAGCGGCGCTCGGTTCTGTTATCCGTATCCCCAACATTGAGCCATGGGCTGCATTTTTTCACCATCGAGGCGCGCAATCCCGATGGATCGTGGACCGAGCATTTTGCCATACGTCATTTTTCTGAGGGACGGAGTTCGCCATGAAGGACGACACACAACACCAGAGTTCTCTGACAGGAGTTCAGCCAGAATGGGGCAAAGCCGATGCCGAACATTATGGCTACGCATCCGAAGAGGAACGTAAAAACAAGCGCGGCCTTGAAGACTGGGAGTTGGTGGACAGCATACCTCAGTCGCAAAAGCCGGTGCCCTACTGGTTCTACGCCATTGTGGTGGTGGTGTTGTTGGTGGCGATAGGTCTTTCTTTCCCCTTCTGGGGGACAAGACCGGGTCATGCCAAACATTGGTTGGACTGGGGCTTCTTGATTGCTTTGGTCTACATCGGCGTGGCAGGAACTTTTGTTTATTTCATGGTGCATATGTACGGTGCCCAAAATTCAGGGAAATCCAAATCCGGTGGCGAGGACAATGAGACTGGAGAAGAGGATTTGCATCCATGAAAAAACATGTATCCATACCGTTGGCCGGGCTTCTTGGCCTGGTATTGGCGGGGTGTTCGTCGCCGGAGGCGACCCACCCCGACGCACTGCCTCAGCAATGGAACGGTTGGGATGTTCGTGTTGAGACGCGACCCAGCCCACCCTTGGACGGTATGAATGAATTTCTGGTGATCATGACGGGGAGTCACCACCCTGTCACGTCTTGTCTGGTCGACCTGCGCACCTCGCAAATGGACGAGTGGAAGCAAGCCATCCAGGATGGTTTGGTGGGGGTGTACCGACGTGCGGCACTGTTGGAACCAGGGGAGCGGCGAACGCTTCAGGTGAGGTTGCATTGTGGTGAAGAAAAGGAGTTGAATACGATCCTTTTCTTCCCAATATTGGTGAAACCCGCTTAGCTCTTTGTCTCTTCCTCAGGGGTGCCAGAAGGTCCCAGCATGGTCAGCACGATGTTGGCGAAATAGATGATGAATCCAACGGCCATGGAGGTCCCGGCTATGGCCACGATGGGGCCGTAGTGGTGATGAGCGGCGGTCATGGCGGTGCGGTCATGCAACATCAGCATCCCTTCCCATATGCCAAATACCATCTGGGCTGAATAAAAACCGTAAACACCAAAAAACAGCCACCAGAAGTTATGTTCGACCAATCTTTGCGAATAGATCGCTTTTCCGCTCAACTTGGGAAGTAGGTAGTAGGTGGTTCCCATGGCCAGCGAGACTACGCCGCCAACCAGGTTCATATGGGCATGGGCCAAGGGATCGATCATGTGACCCGGGCCGCCATAGGGACTGCCTATGGAATCAAGCCAAGATCGTATGGGTGGGAAGACCTGCAGCATGCCGTGCATGGCTCCAATAAAGAGCGAGGTGGCAGACATAAGGAAGTATTTGACCAGGCGACGGTGTTCTGAATGCTGGGACATGCTCCATCCTGACTGATGTCGATTGAAGAAACGTAGGGCAAAAACAAATCACCCGGTGGATGGACACCGGGTGACTCGGCAAGTTCCTGAGCAAGCCTGCTTCAGGAACGAAAGAATATCCGGAATTACTTTTTCTTCTTTTGATCTTCGGCGAGACGATCAACACCCATGCCGCCCAGCGTAAGAGACACCAGAATCCCCCCCACAAACAGGATGACGGGAATGATCATGTATCCTTTGTTCATCACTTCCATTGTACTTCCCCCTCGTTTTTGCTGTATGAATTGACGTTGACTGCACAAAGAAACTGACAACCGGACCTAATCCTACCAAAGTCGTTGCCATAAGGCAACCATTTTTGGGTTTTTCCTGGGTCAATGGTCGTGCAGGATCGCCTTGAGTTGCCGTGACAAATCTGTCGGAGTTTGTGGCATCTGAAACGACGCTTGAAGCTCGGACGATGGATTGAACAGGTACAGGGAGGTACTGTGATCCACAGGGTAGTTCCCGGAGGCGTCCTTCTCGTCGAGATGGCGCAAGGCATAAACCCCAAGGGTAAGGGTAAAAGGTTTGATAGCTTGCTCGTCGGCTTGGGCTACCATGATGGTGGGGTCAAAGGCAGCGGCGTAGTGGGCCAGCATGTCCAGGTTGTCCCGTGCGGGGTCTACCGAGATGAACAGAACCTGAGGTAGCAGCAGATGCTCTTGGCGGCGTTGGCGCAGGACAGAAGCGATGATCCCTAAATCGGTGGGACATACGTCAGGGCAATGGGTGTAACCGAAGGACAGCAGCACCACTTTTCCTCGGAAATCCTTGAGCGTTCGCATCCGTCCACGGGAATCAGAGAGGCTAAAAT
>JAJYQG010000156.1 GCA_021794775.1 Pseudomonadota bacterium | reverse complement strand
TGATCCGCCGCATCCACGAAGTGGCCTCGCTGCCCGAGTTCCAGGACAAGATCCTGTTGCTCGAAAATTATGACATGGGCCTGGCCCGCCGGCTCGTGGCAGGCGTTGATGTCTGGCTCAACACCCCCACCTATCCCCTGGAAGCCAGTGGCACGTCGGGCATGAAGGCCGGCATCAACGGTACCCTCAACCTCAGTGTTCTCGATGGCTGGTGGGGAGAAGGCTACGATGGGCAGAACGGTTGGGCCTTGCGTCCGGCTCCCGACTATCTGGATCCGATGCAACGCAACCGCGAAGATGCGCGCACCCTTTACGAAGTGATCCAGGATCAGGTTGTGCCGCTGTACTACGATCGCAGCAAATTCGGTTTTTCACCGGGATGGGTTGAAAAATCGAAAGCCTCGATGGTCAGCATCCTGACCCATTTCAACACCAACCGCATGCTCGACGAGTACCTCGACCATTACTATGTGCCCGCTTCGGCACAAGGGGTGCGCTACAGTGAAGACAATGCGGCTCTGGCGCGCAACATCGCGCTGTGGAAGGATCGCGTGCGTTCGCAATGGGAAAGCGTCACCCTGCGACGCCTCGATTCGCCCCTGAAACGCATCAAGTTTGGCGAATCGATGCACATCGAGGTGGCCGTCAACCTGCATGGGCTCGAGCCTCGGGATGTCTGCGTCGAGCTGTTGCTCAACCGTTCCATCAGCCGCAGTGGCATTCCGGTGTTACCCCCATTCCAGTTCCAGAGTCAGGGAAAGCTGACAGAGTCGAGTCAGGAGCACCGTTTTGTGCTGGAGTTGCAACCCGGGTTATGCGGTCAGCTGGACTACCGCATTCGCGTGTATCCGTTCCATGAAAGTCTGACCCATCCCTTTGAAATGGGGTTGATGACCTGGCTTTGATGAACCTTTGACGTAGCCCTCCCGGCATGGCCGGGAGGGTTTTTCAGGGTGTCATCATTCCGGCAGTTCAGGCCATTGAGGCAACAGGCGGTTGTACAGCGCCACGTATTCCTGAGCCGCGATGTTCCAGCGGAAATCCTTTTTCATGGCGTTATGCACCACCTTCTTCCAGGCCGGTGGGTCCCTGAAACAGGCCAGTGCCATGCGGAAGCATTCGCTGAAGTCGTAGGTATGGGCATGCTCGAAAACAAATCCTGTGCCACTCTGAGTGCGGCTGCTTTTACCGGGCAGGTAGGGGGAAACGGTATCGGCCAGGCCGCCGGTATGGTGAACCAGCGGTGGGGTGCCGTAGGTCATGGCGTACATCTGGGCCAGACCGCAGGGTTCAAAGCGTGAGGGCATCAGAAACAGGTCGGAGCCGGCGATGATTTCGTGGGACAGGGCTTCGTGGAAACCCAGCGTGATGCGCACCCGGTCGGGCAAACGGCTGTTCCAGTGAACGAGTCGGCGTTCCATTTCGGCGTCGCCGCTGCCCAGCACGACAAATTGTACCGATGCATCATCCAGAAGATCGTCCAGGGCGTCGAGCACCAGATCGATGCCTTTTTGCCAGGTGAGGCGGCTGACCATGCCGACGAGGAAGACATCGGGATTTTCCGGTAGCCCCAGCTTATGCTGAAGATGGGCCTTGTTCATGGCTTTTCCCGACTTGCGCACGATGCTGTAGCAATGGGGCAGCATGACATCGGTGGCTGGGTTCCAGAGTTCATCGATGCCGTTCAGGATCCCGCTCAGCACCGAGGCGCGATGGCGCAGCAAGCCGTCGAATCCGCAACCCATCTGGGGCGTCTGGATTTCCCGGGCATAGCGTGGGCTGACGGTGGTGATGCCATCGGCATGGACGATGCCAGCCTTGAGAAACGACAGTTGACCATAGAACTCCAGGCTACCGGGGTGAAATTCTTTGCCTGGCAGGTCCAGGACTTCCACCATGGCAGCGTCGAAATTGCCTTGGAAGGCCAGGTTGTGAATGGTCAGCACGCTGGGGGTTGGACAATCCCAGAATTTGAGCAAAGCGGGGACCAGGGCGGTTTGCCAATCGTTGCAATGCACCAGATCGATGGCCCAGGGGGTTGCATGGCCCTGAACGAGCCAAGCGGCTGCCTTGCAAAAGGAGGCAAAACGCAAGGCGTTATCGCTCCAGTCCTTGCCGTTGTTATCCTGGTAAGGGCCCCCCGCTCGGTCGAAGAGCTCGGGGCAATCCAGCACCCAAACCGGTAGTCCGCTGCCTGGCAAGGTGGTCTCCAGCAGGCGGGCTGGAGCTGGCAGAAGGCCATAGGGAAACTCGGTGAGAATCACGGTGCTGGCATCGCTGTGCGCCAGCACCTCGCGGTAACCGGGTACCAGCAGACACACGTTTTCGCCCAAGGCATGCAGGGCCATGGGCAAGGAGCGGGATACGTCGGCAAGTCCACCGGTCTTGACCAGTGGATGCACTTCAGAGGTGACAAAAAGGAGATTCATGGGGCGCTCCTGACATCAGGCTTGTGGGGAGATGATGTGGCTTGACGCACCCTGTCGATCAGGCCCATGGTCGAGCTGTCGTGGTGGGTGGGTCCATCGTGCGCCAATTCGTCGACGATGGTGCGGGCCAGCTGCTTGCCCAGTTCGACACCCCATTGGTCGAAGGGATTGATCCCCCATACCGTTCCCTGCACGAAGGTGCGATGTTCGTAGAGAGCGACCAGCGCGCCCACCGTGAAGGGATCGACGCGGGGCAGCAACAGGGTGTTGCAGGGACGGGAACCAGGAAATACCTTATGGGGCAGCAGGGCCTCGCGCTGGTCGGCGGCCATGCCCTGAGCCTTCAGTTCAACGCTGACTTCGTCGCGGGTCTTGCCGCGCATCAAGGCTTCACCCTGGGCCAGCAGGTTGGCGCTCAGCAGGCGATGGTGTTCCCCGAGTGGGGTTCGACTGGCGAGGGGCAAGATGAAGTCGGCAGGGATCAGAAAGGTTCCCTGATGCAGCAGTTGGTAATAGGCATGCTGTCCATTGGTGCCGGCACCTCCCCAGACGATGGCACCGGTGGCATAGTCCACCGCTTCGCCATCCTGGGTGACGGATTTTCCCGTGCTTTCCATGCTCAATTGCTGGAAATGGGCCACCAGCCGTTCCAGGCCCTGATCGTAGGGCAGAATCGCCTGGGTTTGGGCCCCCATGAAATTGATGTGCCAGATGCCGATCAGTCCCATCAGTACCGGCATATTATGCGTCAGCGGAGCCTGGTGAAAATGCTCGTCCATGGCATGGGCCCCGGCCAGCAGGGCGCGGAATTTGTCCATGCCGATGCCGAGCGCAACCGATAAGCCGATGGCCGACCAGAGCGAATAGCGTCCTCCCACCCAATCCCAGAATTCAAACATGTTGGCGGTATCGATGCCGAAGCGCTGAACTTCGCTGGCGTTGGTTGAGAGGGCGACGAAATGGCGTGCCACATGGATTTCGTCCTGGGCTTGTTGCAAAAACCAGGTGCGCGCCGAATGGGCGTTGAGCAGGGTTTCCTGGGTGGTGAAGGTTTTGGAGGCGATGACAAAGAGCGTGGTGGCGGGATTCAAATCGCGCAGAGTCCAGCTCAAATGGGCCCCATCGACATTGGATACATAATGGATGTTGAGACGCTCGGTATCGGCGCGCAGTGCTGACATGACGGCAGCGGGACCGAGATCCGAGCCGCCGATGCCGATGTTCACCACATCGGTGATGGCGCGATGGTCGTAACCGCGCCATGCGCCGCTGCGCACCTGGTTGACAAAGGTTTCCATGCGTTGCAGTACGTTGGCAACAGCGCTGCGAACCTCCTGTCCTTCGACCCATAGGGGCTGCGCATCATCGCCCTGGCGCAGGGCGACATGCAGGGCCGCCCGATGCTCAGAGCGGTTGATCGGGCTGCCGCCAAACATGGCCTCGATGGCCTCTGGCAGACCCTGTTGCACGGCCAGGGCGTTGAGCAGCGACAGCGTTTCGGCAGTTATGAGGTTTTTGGAGTAATCGAGAAACAGGGGGCCGGCTTCAAGGGTCATACGTGGATAACGCGAGCTGTCGTCGGCAAACAGTTGTCGCAAGGTGGTTCCACGCAGGTTGCTCACATGATCTTGCAGGGCGATCCAGGCAGCGCTTCGGGTTAAACGTGACATGGTTTTCTCTGAGGTTGGAAAAGATGGGTCAGGTGGGGTAAGGCTCGAAAATGACCGCCGCCAGAGGCGGCAAGGTGATGTCCAGCGATTGGGCCATGCCATTCCAGGGATGGGGTTGGGCCCAGAGTTCGCCCAGGTTGCCCAGGTTGCTGCCACCGTAGTGGGACGAATCGCTGTTGCAACATTCGCGCCAGCGGCCGCCTTGGGGAACGCCGATGCGGTAAAGGCGACGGGGAACCGGGGTGAAATTGAACACCGCTAGCAAGACGTGATGGGCTTCCTTGCCGTAGCGCAGAAAGCTGATGACGGATTGGGCATGGTCGTGGCAGTCGATCCAGCGGAAGCCTTCCACCTCGAAATCGAGCTCGTGCAATGCTGCATGTTCACGATACAACCTGTTCAAATCACGAGACAAATGTTGAATACCTCGATGCCAGTGATGTTCGAGCAGGTTCCAGTCCAGGCCGGACTTGACGTTCCACTCACGGCCTTGCCCCCAT
>JAJYQG010000125.1 GCA_021794775.1 Pseudomonadota bacterium | reverse complement strand
CAACAGGCCGCGGGCCGAAACCCAGTAGAGCTTGTTGTACGCCGTCTTGAACCAATGCACCGCTTTGGTGGGCGCCTTGGGGTCCGGCGGAGTCTGGTAGTTGAACATGGCGTAAGTGGCCCGATCCTTGCCGGCCTCGATGAAACAGAACACCTTGCCATCGTATTCGCGCACCGGAACCCCCATTTTGACGATGGCGGCGATGTTCTCTCCCAGGGTATCGGCCTCGAAATGGGCCGTAGACCCGGCCTTGCTGATCGGAATGTTGGTGGTATCGCCGATCACGTAGACATTGTCACGACCTTCAAGGTTAAGGCGGGTACGGTGCGTGGGCAGCCAACCGTTCTGCCCCAACCCATTTTTTTCCAGCACTTCCATGCCACGATGAGCGGGAATGGTGATCAACAGGTCGTAGGCAACCTCCGCCCCTTCTTCGCTGCGCACCACTTTTTTCTCGCCATCCACTTCTTTCATGTTGAAAAAAGTTTCGTACGTGATGCCGAGACGGTCCATCTCGGGAGCGGCCCATTTGGCCACATTCTCGAGGCTATGCACGCGGTTGATGGGATAGGTGTAATGCAACTTCACCTTATCCAACAGGCCGCGATCCTTGAAGTAGTCGTGCAGCATGAAGGTGATTTCAAGCGGCGCCATGGGACATTTATGGGGGACCCCGACGGTGATCACCACCTTTCCTCCCTCAAACGCCTGCAACCGCTTGAACATCTTGGTCGCCGAAGCTTCGGTGTAAAAGGTTTCCGCATGTTCGGCAAGCCCTGGAACACCCTCAGGATACATGCGCGAGCCGGTGGCGATGACCAGAATGTCGTAGTGGTGCACCGCACCACTTCGAGTCGTGACCTGACGCTCGTCGAGCTGAAAGGTATCGACGGGATCGACATGAAAACGGATGCTTGATTCCAGCAGCCCAGCCTGGTCACGGTACAACTCATCGGGCATCATGCGGCCAAGTGCAAGGTAAAGCAGTCCAGGCTGATACATGTGCTTGTCCGACGCCGACAACATGGTGATCTGCGCCTTACCCTCCTTGAGCTCATGAACCAGTCGACGCGCCAGATTGTTGGCCAGAATGGTCCCCGCCATGCCGCCACCCACCACCAGTATCTTCATGACTCCTCCTCGTTGTTGTTATCCCATTCCCATGCCAACGCCACCCAAACCATCCTGAGCCCAGGCACAACCTTTGGCCGAGCGGCCCGTATCACTTCGCTTTGCGCACCACGATATGCCATACCCCATCCTGCTCGGTGGTGGACAGATGTTCATGACCCACCTTGCGCACCCATTCGGGAATGTCATTGGCCGAACCTTTGTCGGTGGACAAAACTTCCAGCTCGTCGCCCACGTGAACCTGTTTGAGCGCTGCGATCAACTCCATCAATGGCCCGGGGCAAAAGCTGCCCTTCCCATCCACAATCATTCTTGGCCCCATACTAACCCCTCCTTGATGTCATTCACAAACCTTTCGCTGTCGCTCAAAAGGTCCAAACCTGCGATCCCTGGACATCGGCAAGAAATTTGGTCAGCCCCGTGGCCTCACCAAGATACCCTTCCAACTGATCGCGCTCCACCCCCATCACATCCATCGCCATGGAACAGGGCAAAATGCGCGCCTCTCCCAATTCGACCGCTTGCTCAAACAACATTTTGAATTCAGGAACCTGTTTCGACTGCATCAGGACTCCCATCTCCCCTTCCGCTGGTGCTCGAACGGCCGTGCCACGAACAAACAGTGGCAACGCGTTCATCGACAAGAAAACAGTCACTTCATGCCCGCTGACAGCCGCCACCGATGCCACCATGGCTGCCATCTGCAAGCGTTCCAAGGTACCGGAAATCACCACCACGCTGGTTTTTTCTATAGCCATCGATGTTTCCCCCCAATTTGATGAATGGTTCTTTCGAACGATGGCACCGATCCTGAGGTGCGTATATTACCCAAATGGGTAACCCACCCAGCCAGAGTATCCGGCCGACGGGCTTTAAAGACGGACCAGCTGCGCAGGGTGCAAGGGAACCTTGACGGATTTGTGCAACCATTCGACCAGAATCAGAACCCGTTGCTCAGCATCCTTGAGGTGAAAAACCCCTTCGAGCCCAACGAAAGGTCCCTCGGTGATGCGCACCTTATCCCCTGGAGAAAATAGCACTTCAGGGCTTTCCTGTCGTTGCCGTTCCATGGCTCGCATGCCATCCACCCAGTCATCCTCAAGACGCGCAGGCCGGTCACCGAACATGACCAGACGACTGACCCCTTTGGTGGAGCGCAAGGTAGCCCAGTTCTGCCCCTGGTCTGACATGTCGAGCCTGATGAAAAGATAGCGGGGAAAGAGCGGCTCTTCGACGCATTGCAAACGCCGCTGACGAATTTTTTCAACCTTCAGCAACGGCAGGTAGCAATCGAATTGCTGCTGTTCCAAGTTAAACAAAGCCCGACGCTCTTCACGGGGCTTGGTGTGAATGACATACCAATGCATCATGCCGTACCCTCGGACATCAGACTGTCTCGATGCTCCAGAATCTGACCCACGGTGACAAATGAGCCGCAAACCACGATACGGTCCTCGGGAGCAGCCCGACGCCTCGCTTCCTGCAACGCCAACCAAGGGGACTCGAACCAGGTTGGAGAACGCCCCCGATGCTCCCAGAAAGGTTCCATCTCAGCCTTCCCTGCGCCCCGCTCCCCCCCCAATGCGGCCACATACCAATGCTCTGCCGCACCATCGAGCGCCATTACCACCGAGGCAATATCCTTGTCGCGCAACATGCCAAGAATCAGATGCGTTTCACCCTGACATGGTTGGTGGGCCAGGTTATCGGCCAAAACCATGGCAGCTTCCGGATTATGGGCCACATCCAGAATCAGCAGCGGCGCCGACGACAGGATCTGGAAACGACCGGCGAGCGAGACTTCTCCCAGACCACGGGCCACGGCCTCCTGGGTCAAGGGTCGAGCGAGCGGCAGGCGGGTCAAGGCAGCCAGGGCCAGGGCCGCATTGCGATACTGAACATCCCCCAGCAACGGAGGCGGCGGAAGGTTGCGCCAAGCCCCATCGGGAAGCACCAAATCCCAGCGTCCATCCTCGTCACGCTGTACCGTGAAATCCTTGTTCCAGTACCACATGGGAACCGCCAGGGATCGCGCCACTTCTTGCAAACTGAGAGGAGGATCGGGGTCGCCACATAAGGCTGGCACCGCCGCACGCAGGATTCCGGCCTTTTCCCGAGCAATGGCCTCACGGGTCGTGCCCAGCCAAGCCTCGTGGTCGAGGGCAATACCGGTAATCACCGAAAGGGTCGGCTCAAAAAGATTGACGGCGTCCAAACGCCCGCCCAACCCCACTTCGAGCACCGCCACATCAACCTGCTCATCGACAAAAAGGTCCACCGCCACCAGCGTGCCAAACTCAAATGGCGTCAAACCCACGCCATGGCGCGCAGCCTCTACCCGTTCAAAGGAACGACACAGCTGGGCATCGCTCACCGGAATCCCTTGCAAGGCAACCCGTTCGGCATAATGCACCAGATGCGGGGATGTGTAAGTGCCCACGCGGTAACCGGCGGCGCGCAGCATCGCCGTCAGATAAGCGCAGGTGGACCCTTTGCCATTGGTACCGGCCACCGTGATCAGCGGAAAGGAGGGGTTGAGACCCATGCGTTGGCGCACCATCCCGACCCGCCCCAGTTCCAGATCCATGGAACGGGGGTGAAGCCCGTCGATGAACGTCAACCAGTCCTGCAATGTCTTCATCACGGCCAGGAACCCGAGTTAGAACAACCCACGGATGCGACCCGAAGCGTCGATGTCCACGGCTTCGGCAGCGGGTACCTTGGGCAGTCCGGGCATGGTCATCATATCGCCACACAGCACCACCACGAAACCCGCCCCGCGCGCCAAACGCACGTCGCGTACATGCAGCGTATGGCCCGAGGGGGCACCACGCAAGCCAGGATCGGCACTGAAAGACGATTGGGTTTTGGCCATGCAAACCGGGAATTTGCCATAGTCCTGTTGCCAGAGTTCCAGTTGACGCACGACCGCTGGCGCAAAAGTGACCTGGCCTGCACGGTAGATTTTTTTGGCCACCGCAGTGATCTTGTCGCTCAGCAGGCTTTCCTCGGGGTAAACATAATGCGGTTGAGCCGGCTGCTCTGCCCCTTCAATCAGACCCACCACCGCTTGCGCCAGCGCTTCGGCACCGGCCCCACCCTCAGCCCAATGGCGTGCCACGACGAACGGAACCCCACGAACCTCGACTTGAGCTTTCAACCATGCCACTTCTTCATCGTCATCGTGGCTGAAATGGTTGAGCCCGACCACGCAGGGCAACCCGTAATGGTCACGGATATTCTCCAAATGGCGCTCAAGATTGACCCAACCACGCTGCAGCGCAGCCAGATCGGGACGACTGAGTTCGTTTTTATCCACCCCACCGTGGTACTTGAGGGCACGCATCGTTGCCACCAGAACCGCAGCGGAAGGTTGAAGTCCGGCCAGACGGCACTTGATGTCGAGAAATTTCTCTGCCCCCAGATCGGCGCCAAAACCAGCTTCTGTCACCACATAGTCGGCCAGCTTC
>JAJYQG010000181.1 GCA_021794775.1 Pseudomonadota bacterium | reverse complement strand
ATTGGCGCCAATCGAGGTCTTCTCCGAGGCCGCGTGATGAAAATCCTCAAAAACGGCGGCAATCTGATCCTTGGTCAACGCGCTCAAGGAGGCCATGGCGGTACTGATTTTCTGCACTTCTTTGGGCGTGAGCTGTTTCAACACCTCAGCCGCTTCGTTTTCACCCAGCGTCATGAGAAACACAGCGCATTTGTTGACGCCCTCATCACTCATTGCCGTGCATCCACTGTCTCATGACCGAGGCAACGATGGCCGGATCCTGCATGGCCAACTGACGGGCTTCACTCAGATGCTGCTCGTACGGAGCCACCGCATGAACCGGTTGACCATCGGCGCCATAACCCGCCCCTTCCATCGAGGCCCCTTCCAGATCGGGCGTGTCCTCCATGCCATCAATTTCTTCAACTTCTTTGACAGGCTCAGGATGCAGTGCACGATTCATGTTGCGCAAAGCTGGGCGAATAAGGCCGAACACCAGATACAAAGCCACGGCCGCAATCGCGAGATACTTCAACGCTTCTTTGGCAAGCTCGATATTTTCCGGCTGCTTCCAAAGGGGCAGTTCCGGGATTTTTTCCGTCTGATCGACAAACGGGCTGTTCAGCAAGCTCAGCACATCCCCACGCTTATCATCAAAACCAACAGCACCTTTGATCAGCTGGGACATTTGAGCCTTCTCCGATTCCGAGAAGGGACGCACACTGACTTTACCTGCTTTATCCGTGACAGTGCGATTGTTGAGAATCACGGCCACCGACAGGCGGTGAATCACGCCGACCGGCAAGCGAGTATGGCTGATGGTATGGTCCACATCGAAGTTGGTGGTCGTTTCCTTATGCAGGCTTTCGGAGTTTTGTGCCGCTGCTGCGCCGGCAGCAGGCTGCGCCGGTTGCCCCAACTTGACGCCAGGCGCAGTCGGATTGGCACCCGCCACAGGGTTCGCCGGATTGGGGGCTGCGTTGGGAGCAGTCAAGGGGGAGGTCGCCGGCACCGGAGGCTGATTGGTCAGGGCACCAGGTACCCCACCAGACCCAGGACTGTTGGTGTTGGAGGACTCCATCGTTTGCTGGCTGGCGACCGCAGCCTGATTGGGCGGCTGGTTTGGTTTGAACGATTCTGCCGTTTGTTCGGCTTGGGTAAAGTCGACGTCAGCGGTGACCTGCGCATGGATATTGGCCGCACCCACGAGAGGCGCCAAGATCCCCTCGACCCGCTTACCGTAATCCCGTTCAATCTGGTGAATGTATTTTAACTGATCTTCATCCAGTCCGTTTCGATCCCCGCTGGCCGGCGCACTCAGCAAAGTGCCATTTTGATCGACCACCGTCACCCGCGCCGGGGTCAGTTTGGGCACGCTGCTGGAAACCAGATGCACGATGGCATTCACCTGTCCAGGGTCAAGGGAACGCCCAGGATACAAAGCCAGCACCACCGATGCCGTGGGAAACTCTTGTTCCCGAACGAACACCGTCGGTTTGGGAATGGCCAAGTGAATGCGCGCGCCCTGAACTGCCGACAAGGTCTGCACGGAACGCGCCAACTCCCCTTCCAAAGCACGCTTGTAATTGACCTGCTCAAGAAATTCGCTGGTGCCAAACTTCTCGTTTTCCATCAATTCAAAACCAACCACCCCACCTTTGGGCAAACCCTGGGAGGCCAGATGCAGTCTCACCTCATGGACCTGGTTGGAGGGTACCATCAGCGCCCCACCACCTTCGGCAAATTTATAGGGCACGTTCATCTGTTGCAAAGCATCGATGACGGCCCCCCCATCCTGCTCCGAAAGGTTGCTGTAAAGCACTCGGTAATCCGGCGTCGCGCCCCATAGCCAGAGACCCACGACAATGGCCACAAGCGCGGCTAGGGCGACACCGAGCCCCAACTTCTGCCCCATGGGCATTCGCCCCCACGCCTGTCCCAATACCGAGACCGGTGAAGAAGGCGGTGCATTGTCAACCAGTTCTGCCATGTCACAATTTCAAACGGAGTCATCGACCGGATCATTATGCACCCGGAGACATCGGGGTGGGGCCCGAAAAGAGGTTAAAACCCCCGGGTATTCACCGGTTCGCCTCAACAGGCAACCCGGTACACTTTCCCAACGTCGATCAGAGAGACCCAGAACGGCATGAACATCAGCGCCATTGACCAGTTGCTGAGCCAGATGCGTACCGCAGCAGCGGGCGCGTCCGGGGGGGCCTCCACGCCTGCCGTTTCAGGCGGGCAGGGAGCCCCGGATTTTTCCACCATTCTGCAACATTCGATCGATCAAATCGCACAAGCCCAGTCGCAATCCAATACGCTGACTCAGCGCTTCTCTCTGGGCGACCCTCAGGTCAGTCTGAGCGATGCCATGATGTCCGTACAAAAGGCCACCATAGCCTTGCAAACAGGCATCCAGGTACGCAATAAGCTGGTGAGCGCCTACACCGACATCATGAACATGCAGGTGTGATCAGGGCAGTTTTTCGCGCTGCCTGCGGGTGATGAAACGTTGCAGCTGAGAAGCCATGCGCGCAGACAGCGCGATGAAGCGGCAGCCCAGACGCATGCGCTCTTCCCCGGTGGGAAGGCGTGCCAAGGAAGAATGTCGAACTTGCAACCCGAATACGATCTCGGTGCCGTCTTCCAACATCAGGCGACAATCCTGAATCTCATCGCCGGGTTTGATCGCGAGTACGCCATCGCCATACAACGACATACCACCCTCGCTGAGGTCGTGCACCGTCAAGCGGCTTGTTGCGATGGTGTTGCCGGGCTGGGTCACCTGGCAATCGAGCAAACC
Organism: Pseudomonadota bacterium; assembly: GCA_021794775.1. Classification (GTDB taxonomy): domain Bacteria; phylum Pseudomonadota; class Gammaproteobacteria; order Burkholderiales; family Ferrovaceae; genus Ferrovum. Next base: position 1,831 of record JAJYQG010000181.1, on the reverse strand, counting down.
ATAGGGCAAATACAAACGAAAATAGTCGCGCCGTTGCAAACGGGTCAACTTGGGCGGAAAGCCGATAAAGAATGCTGACATGCCTTCTCTCGTCACCAGAGACACATCGGGCACCGGAAACTGCACCTTGGCCTGCAAGTGCGCGCTGACAAAATAGCGGTCGGCACTGCCAAGAATCTTTTGATTGGTTAGCTCGTCCCGGGCCGCATCCACGACAAAACCCGACGCCTCGACGTCCAACAACACCGTGATGATGACGCCCTCTTCGCCCTCACCAAAATACAGGGCGACCCGCTCGGCATGGCGCAAAATGTCGCGCAGAATGCCTTGAATCGCCTTAGGGGCATCGATCCTGAACGCATGTTCTTCATCGGGCGTGAACGATTCTATCGTCAGGGCTACATCCGGGTTCATCATACCAAAGGGTCTCAAAAAATCTGATCGGGCGGCTTATTCTCCAAACGATACAACCAAGCCAGCAATTCGGCAACTGCCCGATACAATTCAGGGGGTATGGAGCGATCCAATTCGACCTGCATCAACAAGCCCACCAGCTCTTCCGACTCATGCACGAAAATGCCATGCGCATGAGCCCGGTCGATGATGGCCTGAGCGACCAGACCGCGTCCCTTGGCCACCACCCTGGGGGCGCCTTGCTTATTCTGGGCTTGATACGCCAAAGCCACCGCCGCCTGACGTTTGGAATCCGACGGATTCATGCCCCCCCCGTGGCTGGCGATGTCGTCACCACGGCTCCCTGCACCACAAGTCCAGCATCCCCAAGGGCTGCCACCAGACCCGGCTGCTGCTGAACCAACAGGTGACGGGTGATTTCACGGTCGGCCGACAAACGCAACCTGACGCCTTGAGCATCCAGGGTCACATGCCCCGCCACCGTACCCAATACGGGCAAGTCCAATTGGAACTCGGTATGCCACGCCGAACCGGTGGAGGCTTGACTGGATGATGAGGGCAAATCGCCTGCATTGGGCCGATCCTGCCATATCTGCCATTGCAGAGGCTGCTGCGAAGCCAACTGCCCCTGCCATATCACCCTGCCCGAGTCCAGAACATGCAGTTGCTGCTGCACCAGACCTTGCAAATGGGCAGGTATCGTCACCCCTTGGCCTGCCATGCCAGCGCTCACCACGGGGGTTCCCGTCGCCGTGTTGACCGTCCCCGATGCCGGCGACATCACCTGCGACGGTGGCAAGCTCCCCTCGGGAGACTGGGTCGGGGATGCGGTCGATAAGGTCGCGCCAGGCGCAGGCTGATTCTGCGGTTGCTGTTGCAAATGTTCCAGGGTTTGCTGCCCAGCCACCCATTGGGCTTGGTGAGATTCGTAAAACAAACCGCTGGTGGCCAGCGCTTGCTTGAGGACTTGGGCCAACTGGACCGTATTCAGTGGTCCTGACGTGGTCACCAGAGGAACCCCCCCTGCCGTCACCCCCTGCCCAGGCCCCTGGGGCGTCTGAAGCAGATCGGCGAGCATCTGCGCCGTCGTACCCAGCTGCGTTGAGGTGGATGCCTCGCCCGTCGTGATGGAAGGCATGGAAAAAGCAAAAACGGCGGGTTCCAATCCCACCACCTGCAACGTCACCGAAGCGCCGTTTGCTGGCATGGTTGGCAACGGTACCTGAAACTTCTGCGCACCGATGGCGACGTTGTACATGCCCGGCGACACCTCGGCCAGGACCGTAGCCTGAACCTGTTGTCCCAGCACCAAGGGTGCGGGGGGAGAACCCGCCTGCTGCGCCGGCAGAGCAGCCCCTGTTGGCAGGGGATCCCGATTCAAGGCGTAGGCTTGAAGCGCGCTCAACAGTTCCGCTGG
>JAJYQG010000044.1 GCA_021794775.1 Pseudomonadota bacterium | reverse complement strand
CCGGTACCGGCACCCCCCTCAACCCCGCCTGCCCTACCGCCTCGACCAGCAGCGCACCCGGGTCGCTGATGGCCGGCGTTCCTGCGTCCGATATCAGGGCGATATGGCGCCCAGCGCGCAATTCATCGATCAGCAGCTGCGATTTCTGACGCTCGTTGTGCTGATGCAACGCGATGAGCGGTGCGACAATGCCGTAATGCTCCATCAGGGGGCGCGACACCCGGGTATCCTCAGCGGCAATCTTGTCCACATGGCGCAAAACTTCCAATCCCCGCAGGGTCATGTCGGCGCGATTGCCAATGGGGGTTGCCACGACGTACAGAGCACCCGCCCCCTGATCATCCTGCATGAGGAGCGGATTCATGAATGACAAGGGTCGCGCTGGAGAAGATTGGGCTGCCCGGTTCCTGATGCTCCAGGGCTTGGTGGTAGAAGCACGCAATTACCGCTGCCGCTGGGGTGAAATCGACCTCGTCGTGCGACAGGCCGACCTTTGGATTTTCGTCGAAGTGCGTTGGCGCCAGCGCCCTTGTCCCCGACTGGTGGAAAGCGTAACGCCGGCCAAACAACAGCGCTGGTGGCTAGCATCGCAACATTACCTGAGTCATCAAAAAAATGGGGACAACCCTCTTTGCCGTTTCGACCTGATGATCCTGGAAGGTCATCCTTTCCTCTGCACCACCTGGTTGCACGGCGTACTGCCCGAATCGGGCTTCAGTCGCGGAAATTGTTGAACTGTAATGGCACATCGAGATCGCTGCGGCGAATCAGGGCGATGGCGTCCTGCAACATGTCCCGTTTGGCCCCGCTCACCCGCACCGTTTCTCCCTGCAAGCTTCCCTGAACCTTGAGTTTACTGTCCTTGATCAATTTGATGATTTTTTTACCCAACTCGGTGGGTACGCCAACCTTGACCGTCACCGTCTGCTTGACCTTGCCGCCGCTGATGGTTTCTTCCTGCCCCATCTCCAGGGAGCGAATGTCAATGCTGCGCTTGACCATCCGCAACCTCAGGATTTCCCTGACCTGTTCCAGTTTGAACGCATCGTCGGCGAACACCGTCAACACATAGTCGGCTTGCTCGACACGGGCGTCGGACCCCTTGAAATCGAAACGGGTGCCAACCTCGCGGTTAACCTGCTCCACCGCATTGCGCACCTCCTGTTTATCCACTTCCGAAACGATGTCAAAAGAAGGCATGGGGAATGCGGTCCTATCGGGACTTGCGCAAACGCGCCGCGATGCGCAGACGCAACGCATTGAGACGAATGAAGCCTGCGGCATCGGCTTGCTGGTAAGCGCCATGATCGTCTTCAAAGGTCGCAATGGTCGGATCAAACAACGAATCGGCATGGGATTCCCGGCCTACCACGGTCACCGAGCCCTTGTACAGTTTGAGGCGCACCCAACCGTTGACGGTCTGCTGCGTATGATCGATGAGGGTTTGCAACGCCACGCGCTCAGGACTCCACCAGTATCCATTGTAGATCAAGGCTGCGTAACGGGGCATCAGATCGTCCTTGAGATGCGCCACCTCACGGTCCAGCGTCAACGATTCGATGGCGCGATGGGCCTTCAGCAGCAAGGTTCCTCCCGGGGTTTCATAACAACCCCGAGACTTCATGCCAACAAAGCGATTTTCCACCAGATCCAGGCGTCCGATGCCATGCTCGCCACCGATGCGATTCAATTCAGCCAGCAATGCTGCCGGTGACAACGCTTTTCCATCGAGGGCAACGGCATCGCCTTTCTCGAAAGTCAGGTCCAGATAACGGGCCTGTTCGGGGGCCTGTTCGGGGTCCACCGTCCAACGCCACATATCGGCTTCCGGTTCCCGAGCCGGGTCTTCCAGAACCTTGCCTTCATAAGAAATATGCAGCAAATTGGCATCCATACTGTAGGGACTGCCGCCATTCTTATGCTTCATTTCGACGGGAATACCGTGCGACTCGGCATAGGCCAGCAGTTTCTCGCGGGAGGTCAGATCCCATTCGCGCCATGGCGCAATCACGTGGATATTGGGTTCCAGCGCATAGTAACCGAGCTCGAAACGCACCTGATCGTTGCCCTTGCCGGTAGCCCCATGGGAAACGGCATCCGCCCCCACTTCCCGGGCAATGTCAATCTGACGCTTGGCGATGAGAGGGCGGGCAATGCTGGTGCCAAGCAAATATTCCCCTTCGTAGATGGTGTTGGCACGAAACATGGGAAACACGAAGTCACGCACAAACTCTTCACGCAGGTCGTCGATGTAAATCTGGCTCACCCCGAACTGCTCGGCCTTGCGGCGCGCCGGTTCAAGCTCTTCTCCCTGACCGATGTCGGCGGTGAAGGTCACCACTTCGCAGCGGTAGGTATCCTGCAACCATTTGAGGATCACCGAGGTATCGAGCCCCCCCGAATAGGCCAGCACAACTTTTTTGATTTCGCTCATTCTCAAACCCTTCTACAACTGGCCGGCAGGCTTACAGCCGGCCCAGCAACAAATATTCCATCAAAGCTTTCTGGACATGCAAACGGTTTTCGGCTTCATCCCAGACCACGCTTTGCGGGCCTTCCAGCACAGCTTCCGACACCTCTTCGCCGCGATGGGCGGGCAGGCAATGCATGAACAAAGCCTCAGGATCGGCCACATGCATCATGTCTTCATCAACCTGATAATCGGCAAAAATGGCTCTCCTGACTTCGCTCTCCGCTTCGTAGCCCATGCTGGTCCAAACGTCGGTGGTCACCAGATGGGCGCCACGCACGGCTTCCATGGGATCTTCAAAAACGCTCAAATGGGCCAGTTCCTCGGGAGAAGCCGAACGGGTATCCAACGCATACCCCGGCGGTGTCGACACATGCAACCGAAAACCAAAAATGGCAGCCGCCTGCAACCAGGTGGCACACATGTTGTTGCCATCGCCGACCCAGGCCACCACCCGCCCTGTGAGAGAACCCCGATGTTCGAGATAGGTGAAGATGTCGGCCATGATCTGGCAGGGATGATACTGGTTGGTCAAGCCATTGATGACCGGCACACGGGAATGCACGGCAAAACGCTCGATGATCGACTGGTCGTAGGTACGGATCATGACGATGTCCACCATGCGCGACACCACGCGCGCCACATCCTCGATTGGTTCGCCACGACCCAGCTGGGTCTCTCCGGTGGTCAAGTTGATGGCCGACCCCCCCAGCTGATGAATCCCAGCCTCGAACGACACCCTGGTACGCGTGCTGTGTTTTTCAAACACCATGGCCAGCATGCGATCCTTCAGTGGATGGTAGATGGTGTAGGACTTGAACAGGGCCTTGAGCTGGCGCGAACGTTCGAACAGGTAAACGAACTCGTCCTGGGTAAAGTCCCTGAACTGCAGAAAATGCTTCATGCAGCCCCCAGGAAGGCCCGTATCAATGGCACCAGAATCGCCAGCAACCGATCGATCTCATTCGCCCTGATGATGAGCGGAGGCAGCAGTCTGACGACTTTCTCCGAGGTCACATTGATGAGCAGCCCTTGAGCCAGGGCCTGTCCCACCAGTTCGCCACAAGGCCGGTCCAGCTCCACACCAATCATCAATCCCTGACCCCGCACCTCCACGACGCCGGCCAGGCCAGCGAGCCCCTGGCGCAAACCGTCCAGCAATTGATCGCCCCGTTCGCGGGCATTGTCGAGCAGTCCCTCATCGGCCATGACCAACAACGTTTCGAGCGCGGCGGCGCATACCAGCGGGCCGCCTCCAAAGGTGGTACCATGGTGACCCGGCTTAAACACCTGAGCAGCGGCACCGCGGGCCAGACAGGCTCCAATCGGCACCCCGGAACCCAGCCCCTTGGCCAGAATCAGGACATCCGGTAATACGCCCGCAGCTTCTGTGGCAAACCAATGTCCGGTACGACCTACACCCGTCTGAACCTCATCCACCATGTACAACCAACCACGTTCCCGACAAAGCTGTGCCAAATGCTGTTGGTAGCTCCGATCGGCGGGGCGAATGCCGCCTTCGCCCTGAATGGGTTCCAGCAACACCGCCACGACGTTGGGATTGCGTTCTGCCACCGCTTCCACCGCCGCCAAATCGTTGTAGGGCACGCGCACGAAACCCGCCACCAACGGCTCGAAACCGGCTTGGGCCTTGCGGCTACCCGTCGCGGACAGGGTGGCAATGGTACGACCATGCCAAGCTTTTTCCATGACGATGATGGTCGGTACTTCAATGCCACGCTGATGTCCATACAAGCGCGCCAACTTGATGGCCGCTTCGTTGGCCTCAGCCCCCGAATTGCAAAAGAATGCCCCATCCATGCTCGACAGCCGACAAAGCTGCTCCGCCAGTTGTTCCTGGCGCAGGACACGATACAGATTGGAGGTATGAATCAAGGTGGCCGCCTGATCGGCAATGGCCTTCACCAGACGCGGATGAGCATGGCCCAGGCCATTGACGGCTATACCGGACAAGGCATCCAGGTATTCCTTGCCACGCTCATCCCAGAGATGCGCTCCCTGCCCACGGACAAACGCAACAGATTGACGGGCATAGGTATTCAACAAATGGTCCATTCCCACTCCCTAAAGCCAGGAAACAGGGTAAACAAAAACGGCGACGTTCTTCAGGAGCGCCGCCGTACATTTTCGGTCAAACCGCACACGACGCCACCATCACCGGCATCGCTTCAGGTTGCAGTGTCAGGCCCCCAT
>JAJYQG010000023.1 GCA_021794775.1 Pseudomonadota bacterium | reverse complement strand
CTCCATGCTCCAGGGAGCGGTATCCATCAGGGCGCGCAGGCCGCGTGCGATGATCCGGTTTTTTACCATTTGACCCCGCGGTGCAGCGCAACAACCCCGGCGGACAGGTTGAACCATTCGACATGGTCGAAGCCAGCGCTGGTCATCATGCTGGCCAATGTGGGTTGATCGGGATGCATGCGAATCGATTCCGCCAGGTAACGGTAACTGTCCTCATCTCCGGCGACGAGGCGCCCGAGCGGTGGTAAAACCTTGAAGGAGTAGGCGTCGTAGATCGGTTTCAGGGGTTCCCAAATGCGGGAGAACTCCAGCACAAGGGCGGTGCCGCCAGGTTTGAGGACACGCTGCATTTCTCGCAAGGCTTCATCTTTGTGGGTCATGTTGCGCAAACCGAAGGCCACGCTGACGCAGTCAAATGAGGATGCGGCAAAAGGTAATTTTTCGGCATCGCACTGGAGGGTCGGCAGCAGCCAGCCGCGATCCATGACACGGTCCCGTCCACGCGCCAGCATGGCATGGTTGATGTCGGTCATGATCACCTGACCCGCTGGTCCAACGCGGCGGGCAAAACCTGCCGCGAGATCGCCGCTGCCGGAGGCCAGATCCAGCACATGGTGACCCTGGCGTACGCCTGAGACGTTGAGGGTAAAAGATTTCCAAAGCCGGTGCATCCCCAGCGACATGAAGTCGTTCATGATGTCGTAACGGCTGGCGACCGAATCGAAGACGGCGGCCACGCGGGCAGCTTTTTCCTCTTCTTCGACCGAGGTGAATCCGAAATGGGTCTGAGTCATGACGCCTCAGTGCGGGTCCCGGGAGGCCCCGGCGGCTTCAAGGCGGTTCAGATACGAAGACCAATATGCTTCCTGATGGTTGCCTAGGTCCAGAAGATAATCCCAGGAATAGATGCCGGTGTTATGTCCGTCGCTGAAATGCAGTTGAACCGCGTACTGACCCACGGGAGCTATCTCCTGGATACCCACGCCTCTTTTGCCCGTTTGCAGGGTTTCCTGTCCCGGTCCATGGCCACGAACTTCGGCCGACGGCGAATGCACGCGCAGAAACTCGATCGGAAAATCAAAAGTTTGCCCATTGCTGAAGGCAACACGCAGGTTGCGTGAAATCTGCTGCAGGGTGATTTCCGTGGGCCAGGGGGTATCGGGAGCAAGTCCTGCCATCATGGTCATCCATAAAAGGGTTAGAATCTCGACCTGTGATGATACCCTAAAAAGGTTCCGATGTTCGACGTGCTTCAATGGCAAAAGCTGCAACACGACGTGGCACCCTGGCGTGCGCTGCGCGATGTGCAGGTGGTGGCCGTGAGCAAGGGCCAATCGGTGGCCTCGATGCGTCAGGCATGGGATGCTGGTGTGCGGCATCTGGGTGAAAGCTATGTTCAGGAGGCCCTGGACAAGCAGCGGGAGCTGTCGGACCTGGCGCTGACATGGCACTTTATTGGACGCATACAGTCGAACAAGGCGCGGCCGATCGCCGAGCATTTTGATTGGGTGCATGGCGTGACGAATCTGGCGCAGGCTGAGCGCCTGGCGCGAGCCCGTGAAGCCACCGGACGGGCACCCCTGTCGGTATGTCTGCAAGTCAATCTGAGCGGCGAGGGGAGCAAGGGGGGCATGGCGGCCCAGGATGTCGAGGCGCATCTTCCCTCGATGTTGTTGTTGCGCGGCATGGTGGTGCGAGGTTTGATGACCCTGCCCGAACCGGTGGCGACTCAGGGAGAAGCGCAGATACGGCAACGTTTCCGTACCTTGCGCCAATTGGCCGAAGCCTTGCGGGCAAGCGGTTTCGCGATCGATACGTTGTCCATGGGAATGTCGAACGATTACCGGATCGCGCTGGAAGAAGGGGCAACGTTGTTGCGGGTGGGAACGCGATTATTTGGAACACGGGAGAGTCAATGATGAGCATGCTGTTTGTGGGTGGGGGCAACATGGCCTCGGCGCTGGTGGGTGGAATGATGGCCCATGGGCAATCGGCGCAAGATATTGCCGTGGTGGAAGTCAACCGGGCCACGGCAGAAGCGCTGGCGGCGCGTTGGGACATCCGGGTGCATGATCGCCTGCCTCCCGACCTTGGGGCGGCGGGTACGGTGGTGCTGGCGGTCAAACCGCAGCAAATGGACGAGGTTTTGGCTTCATTCCCGCCCCTTGATCCGGCGCTGCGGATCATCAGCATTGCGGCCGGATGGACCACAGCGCGGCTGTCGGCTGCTTTGCGCGGACATGGCAATGTGGTGCGCGCCATGCCGAATACCCCGGCTTTGGTGCAAGCAGGCACGACCGCGCTGTTTGCCATGCCCGGGGTGAATGCGGAGGACCGCGCCCATGCTCAGGCCCTTATGCGGGCGGTGGGGCATGTCCATTGGCTTGACGACGAGCAACGGATGGATGCGGTGACAGCCTTGTCCGGCAGTGGTCCGGCCTATGTTTTCTATCTGATGGAAGCCATGCTGGCGGCCGCGACAACCCTCGGGCTCGATGAGACCATGGCCCGTGCCATGGTTCTGGAGACGGTACAGGGAGCGGCCCAGTTGGCGTATGTTGGCAAGGAAGACGCGGCCTTGTTGCGCCATCGGGTGACGTCGCCTGGCGGTACGACAGCGGCAGCCTTGGAAGTTCTGATGCAGGGACAATGGTCTGAAACCTTGCAGCGTGCGGTTCAGGCGGCATGTCGGCGTTCGGAGACGTTGGCACGACCGTCGTCGGGAGTTGCCTCGTGAATGATTGGACATTGTCCTTGATGGACTGGATTGGCGATGTCATCGCCGGCATGGCAGTGTTGCGCTATCTGCTTGAAGGTGCCGGGGTCAAGCGTCAGAATCCGCTCATGAACATGGCCTTGGTCAGCACCGAATTTGCCCTTCAATGGTTGCGTTTGCCCCTGAGTCACTTGCCTGGAAGGGATAAGTCGGCCTTGGTATGGGCTTGGCTGGTCAATTTCTTCATGGCCCTGTCCCATCTGAGCTGGCATTTCGTGTTGAACCGTGAAAGCGGGGCCTGGCACTTGCTGCCCTGGGCGGTGGCTCTGGCCATGGTGAACGTCGTCCAGCAAATGATTTATGTCTGGATGGCGGCGGTGTTTCTGCTTGCCTTGCTGAGCTGGATGAATCCGTTCAGCCCCCTGTTGGCCGGGGTTGAGGCTTTGGTGCGGCCTTTTCTGCTGGTGCTGCGGCGCTTCATTCCTCCCTTGGGTCGGGTCGATCTGACGCCAGTGGTGCTCATGATTTTTTTCCAGTTTTCTCTGACCGTAGGCATTGGTGCGTTGGAGATGCTGGTTCAGCGCCTCATGTGAAGATGACGTCGTAATGTTCCTGGTTGGGTTCGGCCGAAGTTTGCAGGGTGATCGGTTTGCCAATGAAGTCACTGACGCCCGCCAGACTTTGCGATTCCTCATCGAGAAAGAGGTCGATCACCGAAGGGTGCGCGATGATGCGAAACTCTCGGGCCGAGTACTGTCGCGAAGCACGCACGATTTCACGCAAGATTTCATAGCAGACGGTTTGAGGTGTCTTGAGTTGGGCGCTGCCTTTGCAGCATGGGCAAGGTTCGCATAAGACGTGGGAGAGGCTTTCGCGGGTGCGTTTGCGCGTCAGTTCGATCAACCCCAGTGACGTGAACCCGTTGAGCGTGATGCGGGTGCGATCCAGGGCAAGGGCCTTGCGGAACTCTTCGAGGATGGCGAGACGATGGTCTTCATCTTCCATATCGATGAAATCGACGATGATGATGCCGCCCAGGTTGCGCAGGCGCAGTTGCCTGGCTACCGCTTGAGCCGCTTCCAGGTTGGTTTTGAATACGGTTTCGTTGAAATTGGAATGGCCGACGAACCCCCCTGTATTGACGTCGATGGTGGTCATGGCTTCGGTTTGATCGATGATCAAATAACCGCCGGATTTGAGGTTGACGCGGCGTGCCAGGGCTTTCTCAATTTCGTCTTCCACGCCAAACAGGTCGAACAGCGGTCGCGCGCCGCTGTAATGTTCCAGATGAGGCAAGGCTTCCGGGCTGTAATGTTCGGCAAATTCCACCAGTTTGACGTGATTCTCCCGGGAGTCGACGACGATGCGGTCGGTGTCCTCCATGACGAAATCACGGATGACGCGCTGGGCCAGGCTGAGGTCCTGGTAAAGCAGTTGCGGGGGTTTGGCCTGGGTACTGGCCTGTTGCAGTTCTCCCCAGAGACGGGTGAGATAGCCGATGTCGCGCAGCAGCTCACCGTCGGACGTGGATTCGGCGACCGTGCGTACGATGAACCCGCCCTGGAGGTCTAGGGGAATCAGGTTCTGGACACGAGAGCGCAAAATCTGGCGTTCATCTTCGCTTTCGATGCGCAGCGAAACCCCAATGTGGTTTTCCTGGGGCAGATAGACCAGATAGCGTCCGGCCATGCTGATCTGGGTGGAAAGGCGGGCACCCTTGGTGCCGATGGGGTCCTTGATCACCTGCACCAGCAGCGACTGCCCTTCGTAAAGCGTTTTCTCGATGGGGCGGGGTGGGCTGTCGGTATGGCGTGGTGTCCAGATGTCACCGACGTGCAGGAAAGCCGTGCGTTCGAGTCCAAGGTCCACAAAGGCCGATTGCATGCCCGGGAGAATACGTGCCACCTTGCCCCAGTAGATGTTGCCCACGATGCCGCGGGCCGAAGAGCGTTCGACATGGATTTCCTGAGGGACGC
>JAJYQG010000019.1 GCA_021794775.1 Pseudomonadota bacterium | reverse complement strand
GTGATCTCCTCCGGTGCCCGTCCCGTGCGCAAACCAGATCGATTCCTTTGTTTCCAGCCCAGGTCAGGATGGCTCGGCAGCCTTCCGGTTGGTCGAAGAGCCCGTGGAGGTAGGTGCCGAGAATAAGGCCATCGTCACTTTGGGCACCTTCGGGTTGATCCGGGGGTTGTGGGTCGGAATGCTCGCGAAGCAAAAAGGCGGGCTGTCGCAGAGCATGGCCCATGCTTTGTCCTGCATGAATTTCATAACCCCGCACCAGCGCCGTGGGATCCCAGTGACAGTGACCAGCACGCAAACGCAAGGATTTTTCTCGCCCGAAAGTAGTGTCCATATCCAGCAAATTAAGTCCCGCCGTGGATCCAGGGGAAGACTCAATGCCCATGGGATCGTGGATGTTTCTTCCCAACATCTGATAGCCGCCGCAGATGCCGATGATCTTTCCGCCGTAGCGCAAATGTCGCGCAAGGGCTGAGGGCCAACCGTGGTGACGCAACCAGGCGAGATCATGGACAACGGTCTTGGATCCGGGCAAGCAGATCAAATCGGCAGGGGGGATGGGTTGGTCGCCGGAAACAAAGGTCAGGCGCAGGCCATCGTGCAGGCGCAAAGCATCAAAGTCGGTGGCATTGGACATATGGGGTAATGCCGGAATGACGACATGAAACGAGCCCAGAGTTGGGGCATAGGACGGCAGACGATCTTCGGCGTCAAGGTTCAGATGGGGGATGAAAGGGAGCACGCCGATGACGGGTAGCCCGGTTTCTTTCTCCAGCCATTTGAGTCCGGGTTCAAGTAAGGTCATGTCGCCACGGAAGCGGTTGATGACGAAACCCCGGACCCTTGCGCGCTCCTCGGGTTGCAGCAGGGCCAAGGTGCCGATGATATGGGCAAAAACGCCGCCACGATCGATGTCGGCCACCAGGATGACGGGGCAGTCGACAACAGAAGCAAAGCCCATGTTGGCGATGTCGTTGCTTCTCAGGTTGATTTCCGCTGGCGAACCGGCCCCTTCGACGAGGATGAAAGCATGTCGGGCAGCCAGTCGATCGTGTGCGGCAACGACCTCTGGCATGAGATCTTTTTTATATGTTTGGTATGGTTCGGCATTGATGTGAGTGTTTACTTTACCAAGCACGATAACTTGGCAACCTTGATGGGAACAAGGTTTCAAAAGCACAGGGTTCATGTCAACATGGGGGGCAAGACCACAGGCTTGAGCTTGCAATGCCTGTGCTCGGCCGATTTCGCCTCCTTCTGGAGTAACGGCGCTGTTGAGCGACATGTTTTGCGGCTTGAACGGTGCGACGGACAACTGGCGTCGCCATAACCAACGGCCGAGCGCCGTCACGAGCAAGCTTTTGCCCGCATCGGAAGTGGTGCCCTGAATCATGAGGGTGGCCACGAAGACTCCTTCAGCTTAAACGTTGAACCAGGGCCAATCCGTCATTGAGACGTTGCCATGCCGGTTCATCGCCGGGAAGTCCGAAACGTATTCCGTTGGCAAGGGGAAAATGACGTGTCCATATGCCTTGATGGGCCAGTTTTTCATGCAGAGAGCGGGCCTGATGGCTGACCACCCATTGGAACAGCGCAGTACTGCCCTGCGGAGAAAGTCCGTAACGTTCAAGCGTTGTTTGTAAGCGCATACTTTCTCTTGAAAGTTTGTTTCTCATGGATTCCTGCCAGATCGTATCGCTCCATGCCTGGGAGGCAATCCAGCGCGATGGTGCGCTGACCGGCCAAGGGCCCAAGTGATCCGCCAAACGTTCGAGCAATGCAGGGGCCGCTCCTACCATCCCCACCCTTGCTCCCGCCAAGCCAAAGAACTTGCCCAAACTTCTCAAGATGATGAGGCCCTCTGGGAGGGCTTCTTGGGCGAACCGTGGCAGCGCATGGAGCAGGCTGTCTTCCGGAGTGGCGTCCATGAAGGCCTCATCAACAATGAGCCAACCACCCCGGGCCGCCAGGTTGGCATGCCAGCTCCATAGGCTGTGCAAAGGGATGCGGGAACCAGTTGGATTGTTGGGGTTGATGATGATCAGAATATCCACATCGTCTGGCGGGTAATTGCCCGACCAGAAAATGACCTCATGTCCTTGGCGCAGCCAGGAGGCCGCATGTTCAGCATAGGTCAGGGAAGAGATCCCCACGCGGCAACGGGGGCGCAACCTGGGTAATGTCTGGATGGCAGCTTGACTGCCGGCGACGGTGAGGGCGTGAGGAAGCCCCAAGGCGAGTTGCGCCGCCTCCATGATCGTGTCCTCTTGCGGTAAACGTTGCCAGAGTTCTGGAGGGATGGGGGGCACTGGCCAGCCATGGGGATTGATGCCGGTGGAAAGGTCCAGCCAGCGGTGGAGCGGACGACCAAAATGGTGTGCCGCATAAGACAGGTTTCCCCCATGCTCAAGCATCATTTCAGCTTTCCTGCGACATCAGGCCGATGACGAACGTGACAGCGGTCCAGAGCCATGCGCTATGGCGCACCAGAACCAGGCAGCGATCGATGTCACCGCGTACGGGGAGATGTCCGCAGCCCAATCGCGGGCGACGGTGCCAGATGCCGTTATAGCGCGCTGGTCCGCCGAGGCGAATGTTCAGAGCTCCAGCTCCGGCGGCCATGACAGGACCAGCATTGGGGCTGTCCCAGCGGTGAGCCTGACGTTGCCAACAAACCAGACCGTGGGCTGCCTGGCCCATAAGACTGTAAGTCAGCGCAGTGAGACGTGCAGGTATCCAGCCAAGAAGGTCGTCGAGACGGGCTGCACCCCAACCGAAAGCCAGGTAGCGTGGAGACTTGTAGCCCCACATGGCATCCAGCGTATTGACGAGACGATACCCGATGACCCCTGGGGCCCCAGCTACCATGAACCAGAACAGCGCTGCCAAAACGCCATCGTTGCCATTCTCCAGAACAGACTCGCAGGTGGCTGGCAGGACGTCCAAAACTTCAGCGTCACGGCTGACGATGCGTGCGGCTGCCCGTCGAGCACCGACCCTGTCGCCACGGTCAAGGGCCTGGCCAATCGGGTGGACATGGTCGTGAAGGCTCTGCAAACCCAGGGCAAAATAAAGGGACCAGAGCAAAAAAAGCAGATTCCAGGGTGGGGGCAGTCGAGACAGGTACCATGCAAGGGCAACGCAGGGTGCGAGCGCGAGTCCCAGTGCCAGGACGCCATGAAGCCGGCTCTGGGCATAGAGGCGATGTTCCAGGGCAAGTGCCCATTGGCCGAACCCGGTCAGTGGATGCCAGCGTTGGGGTTCGCCAAGCAGGCGATCCAGGGCAAGGGCTGCCCCCATGAGGAGAGAAGATTGCAGCAGGGGCGCCATCAGTAGGCAGGTGGGGTTCCCCCCACGCCCTCGGGCCAGCGGTTTTCGAAAAGCACGGCATCGAGGTTGAGGCGTTGCCCCCAACCTTGGGTTTCCAACATCGGACGGGGATAAAAGGCTTCAACCTGACCCAAACACAGCAAAGCGACGGGGCGGGCTCCCTGCGGTAAGGCCAAGAGGTGGGCCAAAGCTTCGGGGTCGAAAAATGACACCCAACCCATGCCAATCCCTTCAGCGCGGGCGGCAAGCCACATGTTCTGAATGGCGCAACCGACTGAGGCCAAGTCCATGTCCGGCATGGTACGGCGGCCGAAAATATGGGCTTCCCGCTGAGTCATCAGGGCTACAGCAAGAACCTCCGGGCATTCCGACAAGCCTTCAACCTTGACCTTGAGAAATTCTGCCTTGCGGCTTGGCAGGGTAGTCGCCGTGGCCAGCCGTTCCTCTTCCACCAAAGCGCATACGGCCTGTCGTAGACCGGGATCGGTTAGGCGAATGAAGCGCCAGGGCTGCATATAGCCTACGGAGGGAGCTAGGTGGGCAGCCAGTACCAGCCGTTCCAAGACGCCTTCAGGCAAGGGAGTCGGCTGGAAATGGCGCATGTCGCGGCGTTCGCGCAAGGTGCGCCAGAGTGCCTCCCGTTCGGCGTCGCTGTAAGCGTGGGGCAGGGTCATGTCCATTGACCCAGGAATAGGGAGGCGATGGCCTCGGGATTGGAAGGAAAATAGCTGTGGAAATAGGACGCGACCAATCCCCCCGAGCGGTAAACTGCTTCTCCCGGGGTATGGCGCTGAGTCCTGGTATGCGCGCATGCCGTCCAGGATGTGGTCATTCTGGAATAATGAAAAGCATGCCCCCGAATGAGGCCCCATGGCGTTTCCAGCGTTTGCAGTCCCAAGCCTTGGAGCGTAGGGCAAACCATGCTTTCTCCAGGGATCAGGCCGGCCATGGGGCCCCAGTCGCCTGTGGCCGTGGTCAGTTTGTCGGTCAATGCAACCATGCCGCCACATTCGGCCAAAAGCGGTTTTCCTTGGCGATGGTGGTTTAGCAGGCTTTCGCGCCATGATGGATGTTGCGACAAGCTTTGCAGATGCAGTTCAGGATAGCCGCCGGGTAACCAGATGGCCTCGCAGTCGGGCAAGGGATCGCCGGCAAGAAGCGAAAAGAAGCGCAGTTCGGCTCCAAGCTGGTTCAACATGGCGGTGTTGGCCGGATAGATGAAGGAAAAAGCGGAATCACGAGCTACGGCGATGCGTAGGCCATCCAGCCGGCGTTTGATGGGGGCGGCCTGGGGGGGGGGGCTGGGCAATGGGTAGGTGGGGATACGGTCGAGCGATGTCAGTGTATCGGGCAGAGCGTCTGCGATGCGTTGCAGGTGCGTCTCAAAACCGGGAGCTTCTGCGGGAGGGATGAGACC
>JAJYQG010000010.1 GCA_021794775.1 Pseudomonadota bacterium | reverse complement strand
CCGAGCGCACCCTCATCAAGGTCATGACCGAGGGCATTCTGCTGGCTGAAATCGCTTCCGATCCCGAGCTGCGCCGTTACGACACGCTGGTTCTCGATGAAGTGCATGAACGCAGCCTCAACATGGATTTTCTGCTGGCTTACCTGAAACGCTTGCTGCCCCGACGTCCCGACCTGAAACTCGTCCTGACCTCGGCAACGCTGGAAACCGAACGGTTGTCGGCCCACTTCGACCAAGCCCCGATCCTCGCAGTCTCGGGTCGCACCTGGCCCGTGGAAATCCGCTGGCGTCCCATCACACCCGCCGACAAGGATGACAAGAGCGACTCCGATGAGGATCGGGAAACCCAGGCTCTGCTGGATGCCGTCGCCGAACTGGCGACCTTGCCCGGCCAGGGGGACATTCTGGTTTTTCTGTCCGGGGAACGGGACATTCGCCGTGCCACCGAGGCCTTGCGCAAGCATCCCCTTCCCCATACCGAAATCCTGCCCCTGTTTGCCCGCCTTTCCCTGGCCGAACAAGAAAGGGTGTTCCAGCCCGCCACGGGCCGGCGCATCGTGCTGGCCACCAATGTCGCCGAAACTTCGCTCACCGTCCCCGGCGTACGCCATGTCATCGACACCGGTCTTGCTCGGGTCAGCCGCTACAGCCTGCGCTCGAAGGTCACCCAACTGCGCATCGAAAAGATATCCCGGGCCGCAGCCCAACAACGCGCCGGCCGCTGTGGCCGAGTCGCTGCGGGCGTCTGTCTGCGCCTTTACAGCGAGCTCGATTTTGCCGAACGCCCCCCCTTCACGGCACCAGAAATCCTGCGCACCTCGCTGGCGGCCGTCATCCTGCGCCTGGCCCTTCTCGGCATCGGCACATTGGACGAACTGCCCTTGCTCGACCGCCCTGGCACCCGCGCTGCCGAAGAAGGTTACCGCCTGCTTTCGGAGCTGGGCGCCATGGACGAACAACGTTGTCTCACCGCCTTGGGCCGGGATCTTGCCCAGTTGCCTCTCGATCCGCGCCTGGGACGCATGATCCTGGCTGCACGGCACGCTGATTGCCTCCATGAAGCCTTGATCATCGTCGCCGCCCTGGGGGTCCAGGATCCGCGCGAACGTCCTTTCGAGGAGCGCCAGAAAGCCGACGCCCATCATGCCGCGCAGATTCGGGAAGGCTCGGAGTTTCTTGCCCTGATCGACCTCTGGAAGGCCCTGCAGGATGCCACGAAACATAAGAAATCGGGGCGCCAACTGGGCGCATGGTGCCGCACCCACTTTGTTTCGCTGCGCCGGGTACGGGAATGGCGCGATGTCCATGGCCAGCTCGCCGTCTGGTGCGCCGAACGGGGCTGGCATGTCAACGAGCAACCCGCTCCCCACGAACGCCTGCACCGCGCCCTGTTGAGCGGACTGCTCGACCGCATCGGTCAGTACGACCGCGAAGCCCAGCATTACCTCGGCCCCCGCGGCATCCACATCTGGCTGCCCGGACTACGTCGCAGCAAGGAGCGGCCGCGCTGGATCATGGCCGGCGAAATGGTCGAAACCGAACGCATTCAGGCCCGTCTCATCGCCCCCATTCAGCCCGAATGGGTGGAACAGGCCGCACCGAACCAGGTCCAGCGCAGTTATGGTGACCCTCACTGGGATGAACAGGGTGAGCAGATCAACGCCTATGAAAAAGTCACCTTTCACGGGCTTACGCTGGTGTCCCGGCGCCGGGTACGTTATGGCCCCATCGCGCCCCTCGAGGCGCGCCATCTGTTCATCCGCCATGCCCTGGTGCAAGGTGCCCTGCGCCAACCCCCCAGCTTCGTGCAACAGAATCTGGCGGCCGTCGATGCTGTACTGGAACTTGAACATAAACACCGTCGCCAGGACTTTCTCATCGACGACGACGATCTGGTGGCCTTTTACGAAGATCAGCTGCCGCCGGATTGCTGGAGCGCGCGACATCTCGAACGCTGGCTCAGGACCCGTCCTGTCATGGAACCGGATCCTCTGCTCATGACGCGCAGCTTTTTGCTGCGCCATCGCGTCGATGCCGCCCCGGCGGCGCTCTACCCCGACCAGTTGCATTGGGCTGGCCGGGATTGGCCCTTGAGCTACCGCTTCGAACCTGGCCATGCTCTCGACGGGGTCACCCTCACCCTGCCCCGTG
Source organism: Pseudomonadota bacterium (assembly GCA_021794775.1). Taxonomy (GTDB): domain Bacteria; phylum Pseudomonadota; class Gammaproteobacteria; order Burkholderiales; family Ferrovaceae; genus Ferrovum. Next base: position 2,606 of record JAJYQG010000010.1, on the reverse strand, counting down.
AAGCCTTGCCATTGTTCGACCAGGCTCCGCTGGACTGGCTTGTGCCAGGGCTCATCCGCGATAAAATCAACGCTTATTTCAAGACCCTTCCCGCCGCCCAACGACGGGCTCTGGTGCCATTGCCGGAATCTGTCACGGCGTTCCTGGAACGGCATACCCTCACTCAGGGCCCCTTGGCGGCACAACTGGAGCGCTTCCTCATGCAACGCACCGGTGCGCCCCTGCCCCCCGATGCCACAGCCTCCTTGCCCGAACACCTGGTGATGCGCCTGGTGTTGACCGACGAGGCGGGCCACGAATGGCTGGCTGGACGTGACCCGCTGCAGCTGCGCCAACAATGGTCCGCCGCGCTGCGTTCGGCAGACGTCAGCGTGGCCCCCTCCTGGGTCAGAAGCGGCATCACACGCTGGGATTTTGGCGATTGGCCGGCAACCCAATCGTTGACCCGTGCCGGTGTTGCCATCCCCCTGTATGCAGCCCTCGCCGATCGCGGCCAGCATGCCGACTTCATCGCGCTCGATGGCCAGGAAGAAGCCGATGCCATCAGCCGTGGCGGTTTGCGCCGTCTCGCACGCCTGGCCCTGCAACCCTTGCTGTCGAAAGGGCCCAACACCCTGCCGGGGCTCCTGCCCTTGTTGCCACGCTATCAAAAGCTGGTCTCCGGCGCCAGCGCTGCCGACCTGTTTGAGCAGCTGGTGAACCAGGTATTGTCGGGCTGGCTCACGCACGATGACATCATCCCACGCCACAGCAGCACGTTTGAACCACGTTTGAACAGTCTCAAATCCGATCTGCGCGCACGCCTGACCCAGCAGCTGGCGCTTTGGGATACCCTGCTGCAACGCCATCAGGAGATTGGAGAACGCATCCAGCGTCTGGAACGCCAGCGCGATCTGCAACCCACCTTGACGGCATTGGCCCAACATGGCCAGACCTTGCTGCAACGGGCGCTCGAACCCGAACTGGCGGCCCGGCAACGGGAACAGATTCCGCGCTATCTGCAATCTTTGCTGCTGCGCCTGGAAAAACTGCCCCGCGACCCCGCCGCCGATGCACGCAAGTTTGCCGACTGGCAAAAAATGCAGCGCCGCTGGCGCGAGGCTCAGGCCCGTCCCCATGATCCGCTCGCGCTGGATGCCTTCGGCTGGCTGCTGGAAGAGCTGCATGTCGCCCTCTTTGCCCAGTCACTGCCCACGGCGCAGCCCGTTTCCTTGCAGCGTCTCGAAAAACTCTGGCAACAAAACGGCTTCAAAGCCTGATATTCCGCCATTTCCCCCTTGCCAGACGGCAGGATTTTTTGTATCTTTGTCTGGGTTGAAGCCCCCGTTGGAACCTGCCATGCCCTTTTCGTTTTCGCCCCTACGTCCCCGCTGGCTTGGTGCCGCCCTGGCCGTGGTCATGGCCGTCGCTGCCCCCGCCGTAGAAGCCAGGATTCATCATCACCACCATCACCGCGGCGTTCATCATGCGCGGACGAGTTACGACCCCCATCACATGGTGCTATCCTCCTCGACCGCCATGGTGATCGATGAACAGACCCATAAAGTGCTGTTCTCCAAAAACCCCGACCCTGTCCACCCCATCGCTTCCATCACCAAGCTGATGACGGCCATGGTGGTGATCAAGAACCATCAGAATCTGGATGAGGTCCTGAACATCCCCCAGGATGACGTCGACACATTGCGCTACAGCCATTCCCATCTGCCTGTGGGAACCCGGGCAACCCGCCTCGACCTGCTGCGCATGGCCCTCGTCGCTTCAGAAAACCGCGCGGCCGCAGCGCTGGCACGCAACACGCCGGGAGGAACCGCTGCTTTCGTGCAACAGATGAACCAGGAAGCCGCGACGCTGGGCATGAAAGCGACCCATTACGCCGATGCCAGTGGCCTGCACAGCGACAATGTCTCGACCGCTGCTGACCTGGCCCTGCTCGTCGATGCCGCCGTCAAAGTTCCGCTGATCCACCAAACCACCTCACTGTCCCAAATCGATGTACCCATCGGACATGGCAAGCATCCGCTGGTCACGCTGCGCAACACCAACCCCCTGATCGATCATCAAGGTTGGGAAATTGGCCTGTCCAAAACCGGCTTCATCAATGAAGCCGGACAATGTCTGGTGATGCAGGCCACCATTCGGCAACGGCCAACCATCATCGTACTGCTCGATTCCCACGGCCATCACGCCCGCTTTGTCGACGCCAACCGCGTACGACGCTGGCTCGAAGTGCAAAACAAAACCACCCTCGGTCTGGTGGGCAAACCCGTTTCCAGCACCGGCACCACGCTCTGAGCGCGCTGCCATGCGCGTCGCCCTATGGATCACCTGCCTTGTCGATGTGATGCGTCCCCGCATCGGCTTTGCGGCGGCCCGTCTGCTTGAAGCCGCCGGCTGCGAAGTCGTCGTACCAGAAACCCAGACCTGTTGCGGCCAGCCCGGTTACAACAGCGGTGACCGCGAAGCCGGACGGGCATTGGCCCGACAATACCTGCAACATTTTGAACACTTTGATGCGGTGGTCCTGCCCAGCGGATCCTGCTGCGCCATGATACGCCATGAGTATCCCCGTCTCTTTGACGATACGCCCGCCCTGCACGGTCACCACG
>JAJYQG010000163.1 GCA_021794775.1 Pseudomonadota bacterium | reverse complement strand
GCCGGTTCTTTTTATCGGGTGCGCGAATTGCTATATTACCCAACCTTTCTTCATTACGCAACAGATACTATTGCAAAACTGAAAAAGTAAGGTAGAATTGCCGAAACCCACACCGCAAGGCGAGCCGGGATCATCGGTATGTTAAAAGTTTCAGCCAAAGATATTATTGATGGCATCCAGAAAAACCAGTTCAGGGTCGTTTACCAGCCAAAGGTGCGCGGGAACAAGATCATCGGGGCGGAAGCACTGGTTCGATGGAGACACCCGGCGACAGAAACCGACATCCAGGTTCCATTTCTGATCAACGCTGCGGAAGCGCTCGGCCTGGTCGTCCAGATCGATCGTTTCGTCTTTGAATCAGCGTCGGATGTCATGCGGTATGCGGAGAACAAAGGGGTTTCGATCTCGGTCAATATCAGCCCAAAACATTTTGAAAGAGACGATTTTTCGGACTGGATGATCGATACTGTCAACAGGTACGCCATCAACCCGGAATTTCTCATCCTCGAGATGACAGAACAATCCCTGGTCAGGAACATTGATTCAGTCTGTTTCCGAATGGGCGAATTGAGCCAGATCGGCATCAGGTTCTCTCTCGACGACTTCCTGACAGGCTATTCTTCCCTCGGCTGTCTTCAGCGCCTCCCAATGGTCACCGAACTCAAGATCGACAAAAGGTTTGTTGCCGGGCTTGGGTCATCCATAGAGGATGAGGCAATCACCAGCGCGATCATCCGGCTGTCCAACACGCTCGAAAAAACCCTGGTTGCAGAAGGAGTTGAAACCGCCGTGCAGAGGCGGTTTTTGTTGGCCCACGGGTGCGACATCCACCAGGGGTTCCTTTACGCAAAACCCATGGAAGCCGACGTGTTTGTCTTTGCGCTGAAAAACGAGAGAATACCGGGGATTGGGCACGCTGCGGCTTTCTAAGCCTCAAAACGCCCAGAAACGGCGAGAGGGTTATAGCCTCGGTTTGCGCTTTACTTCTTGATTGACAAGCGTCATCACTTTGTTCGCGGCGTCCTCATAAACAGGGGTGAATGATATTGACCTGACCGCAGAAAATTCTTTTTTGGTCACTTCTTTCCCTAATTGGGTTTCTATATCAACCAACTTTTCGGATATGTTTGCAATTTTCGAAAGAACCCTGTGCGCAAGCGGGTCATCTTCCAAAAGGAAGCACAGGTCAAACACATCGCGTCCTGTAAAATTTTTGCTTCGATAAAATATTTTTTTCGCGACAATCTCAATGTCAGTTTCGATTTTGACCAGACGCCCGTTAATAAAAGCGTCGGTCACCGGCTCGTCGGTCAAGGTCGGCGCGACAATAAAATCAACCTCGCCATCTGGCAAAAACATTTTGACAAAACCGCCTTGCTCAATATAGTGGGATGAAAAATTTTCCGATGTGTCGTTAAGTCTCGGGCTTATGTACCCGAGGGTTTGTGGGTCATCCACAAAAATATCAATATCGAAACTGTGCCGGTGTCTATGCCGTAGCATCATAGCTGTTCCGCCACCCCATCGCCAATCAAGGTCAACCCCAAACCTTGTTTTGACGGAATCTATGATCTCAATGGCCGCCAAATACAGCGGCTCATATTTTTCACCGGATGTATTAACGGTCAAGATCGTCCCCGATTTTTTTAAGGTTATTCAGTATGACAAAAGGGTTTTCGCAAAGTTGTCGAGCAGCATCTTCAATCAACTTTGCCGGCATTTCTGTCAGTATGCGATGGATATGCGGCTCAAACTTGGGCGGCAAAATTCCGGTAAGAAATATACTCTCGACCTCCTGTCTGGTAGGCCCGTCACGATAACTGACATTTGCGGCTACCGTAACCGCATCAATAGGCGTCATTTTTTTTCGAATAGTGATACTGGACTTGCCGTTGCTCGACAAGCCAACTTCCGACCCCTCGGACAGATCGTGCTGTTTCGCGATAGCGTTTGGGATCAATACCCACAACGAATTGCCGATTTTTTTTACCTTGCCGGTTACGAGCATGTCGCGCCCCAAAGTTTGACTGTATATACAGTTTATACTTTAGATTCGTGTTTGTCAAATCTATTTGCTGTCAGGGCTGGAGTTGCCGGACGACGGTAACTTCTCCTTCTGCGCTGACGGAGACAAGCTGCCTACGCCCGTCCGGGTATTCCTTGACAACCCCCTCCGGATACCGGTCGTCGCCGTAGTAGATTGGGCGGCCAGCCGCCAAGTGCTCCCTGGCCGCTTGACCGTCGTCGTTCGCAAGGGCCGCCTCGAACTCAGGGGAGTCCAGGTAAGATTCGGCGGCGATGCGGTCCGCATCCTTCACGGACTCAGCTTCGGCGTATTGGCGCTGTCTTGCAGACAGATCTCGGACCCTACCTTGATTCCCGCCTGAGCCGCTACCGTGTCCGAAATAAGGAACGATTCCTTGGCCCGAATCGGCGAGTTTTCAATGGCCGTCACCCTGACAACACCCGGACGCAACAGGGACTTGCTTTCGGACACAGCCACAACCGTTCCTGTCCGACCGCTTGAACAGGGCTGCAGGCTGAAAGGCTGAGGCTGCTGCGCGTAACAAGGCGCGCCAACCACCGCCGCAAGCACAATCGCGGCGTGAACCAACTGCGAATTATTCGTTTTCATCATCTTCTCCTTTTAGGGCTCAAGCGTCACGGTGATCATCGTCGTGACGGACGGATAATAAGGGTCGCTCAGCGTGATCTGAAGCGGCGTTGGCGCCGTAACCGATCCAGCGGCCAAGGATAGGTTAAACCCCATGTCGCCATCCATTGCCACGGTGAAATCGGAAGTCGGTACGGAGGACGACCAGTTGTACCCAACATACCCGCTCGGGGCCTCGGTCTGAATGTTGATGGTTCCGCCATTGTGCAGAATATAAGGCCCAGGCGTTGTCACTGTAAGGATGTTGGGCGGCGTATTGAACGTCCACGTCCGCGAAATGGTGGTCCCATTATCCGTCCCAACGAAGCGGGCTGTATAGGAGGTCGCAAGATTCAGGGGAGCCTGCGGGATGATGAAGGCAATGTTGCCCGGCAAGTACCCGCTGCTGTCCGTTGCAGGATTCTCCTGATAAACCGGCACATTGTTCCCCGACGCATCGGTGAGCGTGAAGGTGGTCACCGCAATCGAGTCGAATCCGCCAACCTGAACGCTGATTCCGCCACCCAAATGCTGCGTTGTCGGGACTGACGGCAGCGGGGATGGCTGCTCCCAGGATGTCTCCCAAAACGGCGCTTTCATGGTTCCGTTCGGCGTCGGATAAAACGCCATTGCGCCGGCGGGAAGCGTGGCCGGGTTCAAGACCATCCCCGTGTCTTCAAAACTCCATCCGTAAGAGGGCGACGCGGTTGAGGTCGAGTTCGACCCGATCCCGATAAACCTCGGCTGATCGGACAAAATGGCCGCACGGTGATAAACCGTGTTCATCTGCTCCTGCACCCCGCTGATCCCGCCGTAACTGTCGTTGGAATAGGTCGGCACACCAACCTCGCTGGTGGTGTTCTGGTACCCGGCCAGAGTATCGCGCTGCTGCGGGGTGGGGGCATAAAACAAAGGCTTGCCAACATCCTCGGAGTGCGCGTACAACAATCCGGTCGTGGGATCGATCACCCCGTTCATCGTCGCCGGATCGTAATTCATGGACGTGTAATCGGCGTGATGCTGCGACGCGACATCCAAAGAGGTATTTTGCGCCAACAGTCCAACCCCGACCAGCCCGCGAATCTGGTTGAGCGTATCAAAATAGCCGAGAGCAAAAGACCCGGCCGGGTAGGATGGCGTCGGGACCGAAGAGTTCAGAGGGACGGAGCCCGGCAGGCTGTAATAGACGCCCGAAGATTGCGTGGCACCGCCAGAGCCGGAAGCCGACCCGCCACCCCCACCACCGCACGACTGCAGCATCAGGGCGGCACAAAACAACGCTACCGAACTCCTTGCACGGTAATCCATTATCGTTCCCTCTGTTATTTTGTTAAGTGCTTTTTTCACATCATACAACACCTTGCGCGAAAAGTCAAGCAACAACCGGAAACGAACGGAATTAATCGACGTGCAGAAGCGTTAATGCGTGGCGGTCTATTTCGGACGCACCACGCATTATGATTACCTCCCGCGCTATCTGATTTAATTTGGACGCGGCGAGCGCAACCGATCCGGTTCTTCATCGGCAAACGGGATTCCTTTGACAACCTGATTGACCGCGCGACGATCCGAAAATCGATTGAACTCGTTTACGTCGCGCCGCTGAATCGAGAAAATTCGGTTCATATAGACATTGGACGCCAACCATTCCATTTCGTCTTTGTAGTCGTCTGCGCCCACTTCCTTGAACCAAACCTTGTTGTCAGGATTCCATGAGTAGCCATTCCCTTTGAGCGCGTCCTTCGCCTCAAACCGGGCACCTGCTGCGCTGACGACGTAGGCCGGCTTGAGATGGTTCTTGTGCAACTGAACAAGTCCAATCTCGCCGGATACCGGCAGTTTCTTCGACAAAACGCCAAGTACCGCCAGGCAATCCGCCTCGACCCGGTGGGCGTCATAGAATAGCCCCAAGCGAAACGCGATGTAATCCAGTTTTTTTGTCGAAATCCCCTCGCTCTTCCAGTCAATCTGGCTCATTGAGCAGGCCCAGGGCTTGCTCTTGAAGCCCTCATCAGGGAACCGGCGCTCAAGCACCTTGCGATCGAAGTCGGCGTTGTGCGCGATGATGACGTCCGCCTTTGTAACCATGTTCTGAACAATCCCGTCATCCGCTCTCTGTCCCTTGACCATCTCATCCGTAATCCCA
>JAJYQG010000176.1 GCA_021794775.1 Pseudomonadota bacterium | reverse complement strand
TGGCCCATACGTTGGTGGTGGGCCCGTCCCGCGCCGGAAAGTCGGTGTGGGTCAATTTCATCATCAGTCAGTTTCAGCGTTATGCACCGGTACAGACCGTGATTTTTGACAAGGATCGCTCGTGCCGTATCCCTGTTTTGCTTCAGGGAGGACGATGGTTCGAGGTGGGGGGAGGCATGCGACTCAATCCGTTGCGGGATGTCGGTCTGGCCAAGGAAAGGGATTGGCTGAGTGGCTGGATTGAAGGTCTTTTGTCGGCGCGTGGTCATACCGTGACCGCGGGAGAGCATCGTCGCTTGCGTCAGGCGTTGCAGGATATGGCAGCGCTTTCCAGTGAATTCCACGGCTTGCGCAGCCTTGCTGGTTTGCTGTCGCATGAAATGGTCGAGGCGCTGGAACCTTGGCTGGAAGGAGGGGTATGGGGCGGCTATTTCGATCATCAGGAAGATGACTTGCAGTGGTCGACCATGACCTGCTTCGAAATGGGCGATATCCTGCGTCAGCCGCCATTGGCCCGCGCTTTTCTGGAATACGCCTTTCACCGCATCGACCGCTTGTTGGAGGGACGCTCGGGTGTGCCTACCCTGATTTACATCGAAGAAGCCTGGTTCATGCTGGCCGATCCATTGTTTGCCTCCCGCATTCGGGACTGGTTGAAAACACTGCCCAAAAAACTGGGTTTTGTCATCATGGCAACCCAATCCCTGGATGATCTGTCGGGGTCCGACATTTTTCCCACCATTGCCGACAATGTTCCAACCCGTGTGTTTTTGCCCAATCCGCAGGCATGGGTGCATCGTGCCCTATACCGTGACCAGTTTGGCCTGTTGGATGCCCAGATCGAAAGGCTGACCACGGCGCGACAAAAATCCGCTTACCTCTTGCATACCCCTTGCTTATGTTTGTTGCTGGAGGCGGAATTTTCGCCGGAACTGTTGGCCTGGTTGCGTTCGGATGTCCATGCCCAGCACCTGTTTGACCAGCATGTTCGTGGTGTGGGAGACGACATGCAAGGCATTGGGTCCTATGTCGAGGCTTTGTTGGAGGAAGAAGGCCGGTCGAAAGACGGGCGGGGGGTGGCACCATGAAACGGGGATGGGTTTTTTTGCTGTTGCTGGGGGTTATGGGCAAGGCCTGGGCGTTCGGCATGCTGGTCTACGATCCCATCAACCATATCGAAACAGCTCTGACGGCCGCCAATGCGGTGCGTCAGACGGCGCAACAGATGGCGGCGTACCTGCTGCAATTGCAGCAATGGGCCTTGCAGATTCGCAACCTGCGAACTTTGCCACAGGCAGTCCTGGACACGGCCTTGGCGCCCTACCAGCAACAGATGGTCGTGGTGCAATCGCTGTTTCAGACCCTCACGGCAACCGCCCAACAAATCCAGGCTCTGAAAACCGATCTGTTGGGGCAGGCGCAGCAGATGACGTTGTTGCAGCAGACTCCGCAGGATTATCTGCAACGGGAAATCCAGTTCAATCAGGCTCGTGGCCAAGGCCTTGGTGCTGTTCTGCAGAATGAACTGGCCACGTCGCAGGCTTTGCAAACGTCTTACGGGCAGATTCAGGCCCTTCAGCAGCAGATTCCTGGAACATTGGGGGTTCAAGAAAGTCTTCAAGGGGTGAATGCCCACCTCAATCTTTTGGCCGGGCAAAACAATCGTCTGACCGCCTTGATTGCGGCCGCGCAAGCCAATGAGTCGGCGCGTCAGCAGCAGGAGGCTGGCGCCAATGGAGCGGCTGCTCAAGTGGTGCAGCAACGTTTGCAATCCGATACGCAAAAAATCCAACAGTGGCAATCGCGCCTGACACAGGGGGAAGCCGTTTCGGGATGGGGAATCATGTCGGCGGCAGGCTCCTTGCCGTGATCGACCTCAATCCAGCTCTGGTCGATCAGATGGCTCTGGCTTTTTTGGCAGGCGGCAAGGTGCTGCACAGCCGTCTTGCCGGGGTGGCCGACAGTCTCTACGGATCCCTGTTGGCGTTGACGTTTTCATGGATGGCCGTCAATTTCTTGCTGGAATCCGTCTTTGGGGACAACATGGCCGCCGTGCTGGTGCGCCTGATTCGCTTCATTTTTCTGGCGGGGGTGACCCATTGGTTTCTGGATGCCTACGATTTGGTGTTCTATCAAGGCATCTATCAGGGATGTGTGGCGCTGAGCGAAGCGATCGCGGGTCCCCAGGGCCAATCCCAGAGCTTTGTGACAGCCTGGAGTGTGTTTGCGGCCATGATGGGTACGGTATGGGATGGCATGTCCAGCAGTCCAGGGGCTTACCTGGCCGGGGCTTCGCCATTATCGACGGTGTTCTGGACGGGGCTTGGCGGATGGTTGGTGACGGTCGGGCTTTTGTTCGTGGCGTTCTGCGTTTTTCTGGTGGCCCTGACCCTGGTGGCGGTGATTCACGTGATGGGCAATGCATTGGCTGGTATTGCCTTGGCCCTGGGTCCCTTTTTCATTCCCTGGTTGTTGTGGGAAACCACCCGTGACCTTTGCCTTGGTTGGATACGATTCCTGTTCGTGGCTTGCTTCTATCAGGTGGCGGCGGTGACTGTGCTGGTCATGGCCAAGCCCGTGTTCGTGTTGTTGCAACAATGGATGACGGGGCAATCGGGTGTCCTGAGCCAGGCATCACCCGCAGACAGCATGGCCTTGGCGTCATGGCTGGTGGTGGTGGCCGGCATTCTGACCTATCTGATGGGCCATGTTCCCCAGATTGCCGCTGCGTTGATCGGGCATGCGCGTGTGGATACGGGGTTTGCCGGCCAATCGCAACGCTTCATGAGCAGCAAGATCGATCACGTCAACGACTGGCTTGCCCATCGGATGCAGCAATATGGCAAGAAGGCCTCGTGATGGTTCGGCGTTTATGGGGGTTGGACGAAGCGGCAAGCCGGCGTTTGTGGCAGGCGTTTTCATGTCGCGCCGACCTGCCTCCCGCCGAGCGTTGGCGCACGCCTTTGCCGGGCGAACTCAGGGGCTGGTGTTGGGCGTCTTGGTGGTGGGCTTTGTTGACGGAGAGCTACGACCATCCGTTACGGACGTTGTTGGGATTGGTCGTGACGGTCCTGGAATTGGGGGGATGGTTGTGGCGAGGATGGCTGGGGAGCTAGGGGCCCTGTCGAGCTTGAAGTTTTGTCGGTTTTACCGGCCAATGGTCAGGCTATGACCCAGCCGGTTCGTGGAGGCGGGTCGAGAAATGGGCCATCACCACCTCGGGCGTCAGTTCGGTCAGGCAACGGAGATGTCCCAAAGGGCAAGTGCGTTCAAAGCAAGGGCTGCAGGGCAGGTCCAGGCGCACGACATGGGCTGCTGCAGACAGAGGAGGGGTGAACTGTGGGCTTGAAGAACCGAAGATGGCTACCGTGGGCCGATCCAACGCAGCAGCCATATGCATCAAACCGGAATCGTTGGCGACCACCCGTTGCCCGAGTGCCATCAGATCGACAGCATCTTCCAGGCCGGTGGCGCCACACAACAGGTGGCGGAATGACGGGCCCAGTTGATCGATCAGAGAGGCCCCCACATCGCGGTCGCGGGCCGACCCCATGACCCATATCTGCCAGCCATCTTCGATCCAGCGACGTCCGACGGCGGCAAAATGAGCGACGGGCCAGCGTTTGGCGGGCCCATACTCGGCCCCGGGGCAGAAGATGGCGATGGGGCGCTCCCGATTCAGGCCCAGCGATTCCAGCAGCCGCGCTTGATGTTCGGTGTTGACGCGCAGTCGCGGCTGCGGTGGGGCCGCTGACATCGGATTTTCAGGGTCGCCCAGCGCCAGAAAGCGTTGCACCATGAGAGGGTGGCTTTCCCGGTCAAGTCGCCGGGCGTCGTTGAGCAACCCCCGTCGTTGCTCACCGATATAGCCGGTGCGCCGTGGGATGCCTGCAAACCAGGGGATCAAGGCGGACTTCAGCGAGTTGGGTAACACCAGGGCCTGATCGTAGGCGGCACTGCGCAGGCTGCGGCCCAGTCGCCAGCGCGCGCGCAGGTTCAGTTCTCCGTGAGCAAAAGGAAGGTCGATGATTTGATCGACCTCGGGCATGCGTTGCAAAACCCCGTGAGTCCAGCGTGGTGCCAGAACATCCAGACGCCCGGCGCCGGCATGGCGGCGCAGGAGAGCCAGAAGAGGTTGGGACAGGATGGCATCGCCCACCCAGGCTGCCCCCACCACCAGAATGTTTTTCAATGGCCGGAAGGTGCTGGCCCCGTCAGCTCATAGACGGTCCCGCAGTAAGGGCAAGCGGCTTTGCCGGTCTTGGCAACGTCCAGAAAAACCCGTGGGTGGGCGCTCCACAATGGCGACGACGGGGTCGGGCAATGCAACGGCAGGTCTTGGGCGCTGACGGGGATAGGGGCGGCAGGAGCGTGTTGATGGCTCATGGGTTTCTCCTAGAGAGGGGTCAACCAGGGGTGGTGGGCCGGCGAGCGCCCTTTGACGCAATCGAAGTAGGCGCGTTGCAGTTGTTCCGTGATGGGCCCCCGCGTCCCTTGGCCGATGGTACGGCGATCCACTTCCCGTATCGGGGTGACCTCAGCGGCAGTGCCGGTAAAAAAGGCTTCGTCGGCGCTGTACAGCTCGTCGCGGGAAATGCGCCGCTCAACCACGGGAATGCCTTGTTCCCGGGCCAGTTCCAGAATGCTGTCGCGGGTGATGCCTTCCAGGGCACTGGAAAGATCAGGGGTGACCAGGGTGCCGCGTTTGACCATGAACAGGTTTTCGCCGGAGCCCTCGGCGACAAATCCTTCGGGGTCGAGCAGCAGCGCCTCGTCGTACCCATCTGCCGTGGCTTCATTGTTGGAGATC
>JAJYQG010000199.1 GCA_021794775.1 Pseudomonadota bacterium | reverse complement strand
TCCACGCTGGTGATGTACTAGGAATTCTTCCGCTCAGGCAACGCAAGTGGCGCTGGGGGCGGAGAGCGGGGCTGCGGCCCTGTCCCTGACCGCCCTTATGGGGGCTGGGGCCATGGCAGTCGATGTTGGCAATGTCATGGTGGCACGCAACGACATCCAGAATGCGGTCGATGCCGGCGCCCTGCGAGGAGCCGGCATGCTGTACAACCAAGGCTCCAGCACGCCCAATTTTTCCATGATGACCAATGGCTCCGGGTCCCCAGTCTACGTCACAGTCAACCAGAACGACCCTATTGGCGCCAACGACGTGCTGACCGTCCAGTCCAATTATTGGCAATCCCTATCGCCCCATGCACCGTCCAACGAAGCGGCCGTTCAGGTATCCCTCACGAAACAGGTCACCCTGTTCTTCGGCGGAATTCTCGGGATGAGAACCATGAACGTCTCAGCAACGGCAACAGCCATCGTACAAAGCGCCAGTTCCCTGGGTGCTGGCGGCACCAGCATCCCGTTCGCCATCCCCCAATGTGCCATCAGCCAATACTGGGACAGCGCCAACAACCAACCCACCAACAACGAAATTCAGGTTGGACCAACCCATACCTGCAGCGGTGGCTCTGACAGTCAAAACCAGAACAACCAAAATCAGGACAATCAAAACCAGAATCAAAACCAGGACAATCAAAACCAGAATCAAAACCAGGACAATCAAAACCAGAATCAAAACCAGGACAATCAGAATCAAAACCAGAACCAGTCCAGCAACGCAACGACCACCCCCCATTACGTTCGTGGTTTAAACAACCCTGGCCATCAGGCTTCTCGCCTTGGCAATTACGTCGTGGATACCCGCCCCCATCTCGTGCGCAGCGATTTCACTCTGCCGGCGGACTCAGCCAACAGTGCCCTGCAATGGCGCAACCGACTGATACTCGTTGACCATAATCAGGGTGCCGACCGCAATGGCAGCTCCAACCAGACCCAGGGCACAGGAGAAGGTGCCGGCGGTCCTGGCAATGGCAATGGCCCAGGGCAAGGAGCGGGACAAGGATTGGGATCGGGGAACAATTCCGGAAGTTCAGGCAGTTGCATCACCGGCCAGTTCTCGACCTTGTCGAGCCAGCACGACAACGGCAATTTCAACCGCTGCGAAACCATCACCCAGAATGGCAATCCGCAAGATCTGCATACGGGAGATTCGATCTCTTTGGAGAGCAACGACTACAATGCGTCAGGGAACCAGAACTCGTCGAATTCGAATCAAAATCAAGATAACCAATCCAGCCAAAGACAACAAAACCAGTCCCGTCGTGAGTCGGCCTTACCCAGACTGGCGAGCCTGAGCCGGAGCCATTCTCCATGGATTTCTCCGCTGCCCGTTCGTTTCGAGCAGACACAGCCGCGTTCAGGATTCTTGCGCGTGGATGGCGGATCCGATTCCGGGCAAGGCAACAATGGCCAGAATCAAGGCAATTCCCAAGGAAACGGCGACCCCTACACATCGATCAACAACTGCAGCGCTGCCGGCAATCACGCCTGCGAATATTCGATCGTACCTGTGGTGAACAGCGCCACAACAAATGGGAACAATGGAACAGGAACCATCGTAGGCTTTGCCTGCTTGCACATCCTGTCGGCCACCGATGGCACGGTCAACGCCAAGCTGTCCACGGGTTGTGTGAGCAACACCTCGAGCAAGGCCAGCAACAGCAGCACATCTCAGCAAACGGCCTGGGGCGTGGTGAGTCCACCCAGACTGGCACAATAAATATCCAAGACCAACGGGCGTTCAAGCGCCCGTTGATGATCCAGGCACAGGCTGCAAATGTTCCACGCCTTTACGCCGCAGTTCGAAAAGCGACCCCCCTACCATTCCCAGCAGGCTGGCGATGAGACCGCCCAATTGGGGTGGCATCATGGCATCGGGCGCCAAGCCTTCACCGAGCAGCCACACCCCTGCACCAAGCAACACCGACGCCAACCCACCCCATGGCGTAGCCCGCTTCCAGTAAATCCCCCAGGCCAGAGGCACAAAAGCCGCCACCAGGGTTATTTTATAAGCATTTTCAACCATGCTGAATATGGAGGCTTCTGAGTTCAGCGCAATCAACGTCACCAAAAGGGTGAACAAGAAAACGATCCAGCGCATCGCCGTCAACAACTGCCGATCACTCATGTGCGGATAAAATCCGCGCACAATGTTTTCGGCAAACGTCACCGAAGGAGCGAGGAGCGTTGCCGAAGCACAGCTTTTGATGGCCGACAACAACGCTCCAAAAAACATGATCTGAGCAAATTCAGGAGAATGGGTCAGAATCAGCTGAGGCAAAATCAGTTGGGAATCCGCCTCCAAATAGCGGTTCACCAAGGCCGGATCGATGCGCGTCGCCGAATACGCCAGAAACATGGGAATGAATGCGAACAGAAAGTACAGCACGCCCCCCAGCACCGAAGCTTGGCGCGCCGTGCTTTCCGTATTAGAAGACGTCACGCGCTGGAAAACGTCCTGCTGGGGGATGGATCCCAGCATCATGGTGATCCAGGCCGTGAAAAAAGCGATCACCTCACCCCAATGGGGAGAAGGCCAAAACGACAGTTTTCCCTGTGCCGCCGCCTGTTGCACCACTGCGCCCACGCCGCCAGCAGGACCACTCAGATCCCATCCAATGTAGACCATGCCCAACATGATGATGATCATCTGGATGAAATCGGTGATGGCGACCGACAACATACCCCCCAACAGGGTGTACACCATCACCGTCACTGCGCCAACACACATGCCCAAAGCTTTGCTCATCGCCCCATGGGATACAACGTTGAACACCAGTCCAAGCGCTTTGATCTGGGCCGCTACCCAGCCAAGATAAGACACCACGATGCACAGCGTCACCAATACCTCCACGGTGCGGCCGTACTGGCGTCGATAGAAATCACCGATGGTCAACAGCTTGCGCCGATACAAGGGACGGGCAAAAAAAAGCCCGACAAGAATCAGACAAAGGGAGGAACCAAACGGGTCGGCCACCACGCCATGCAAACCTTCTTTGAGAAACGTGGCCGGAATACCCAGCACCGTTTCGGACCCAAACCAGGTAGCAAAGACCGTGGCCGTAACCACATAGAGCGGCATACGATGACCGGCTGCTGCATAATCCGCCGTATTGCGCACACGCAGCGCCACAACCAAACCGATGAGTACCGATAGGGCCCAATAGCCGATGACAAACCAAAGCAACATTTACCCGTCCCCGTTCAACCTGGCAACAACTGCGTCCATGCGAGGGCAGTGTAACCCAACTGCGGCGGGACGCCATAGGGATAAACCCCAAGGCAAGGCCCCGGCAACCGAGCTTTCAACGTTTCCAATTGCCCTTCCAATTCAGCCAGATCGGGTTCAAGGCAATTCGCAACCCAACCGGACCAGCGCACAGCGCGCGCAGCCAGCGCCTCCGCACTGAGGAAGGCATGGTTAAGACAACCCAGACGCATGCCCACCACCAGAATCACCGGAAGATTCAAATGACGGGCGAGATCGGCCATATCACCATCCGCCCCCAAGGGAACCAGAACCCCGCCAGCGCCCTCCACGACCAATGCCTCGCTGTGACGCATCAAGCACGCTTGGGCTTCCGCGATACAAGCAAAGGATAAGGACTGCCCCGCCCGCCGGGCCGCAAGATGGGGGGCAACCGGCGCATCAAACCGGTAAGGGTTGATCCATTCTGACGGTACGGGGGACCCATCACGAAGCTGCCGGGCTGAAGCCTCTTTCAGCGCGATCACATCGGCATTGTCGGCACCGACCACGTCGCAGCCCGTCGCCACGGGTTTCATCCCCAAAGCAAGAATGCCACGCGCGCGCAATCCGTACAGCAGGGCACAACTGATGTGCGACTTGCCCACCCCTGTATCCGTACCCAGCACCATCCAGCCTGTCACGACAACACCTCATCCAGCGCAAGCATCAAACGTTCCACAACCCACGACAAATCTTCGTCCCGCGCATTCAACGGTGGCATACCATACAGGGTCGAACCTATGGGTCGGGCCAGTACACCATGCGCCCATGCGCGCCGAACCCATCGACGGGAAAAATCCTGTGGCGCATCGACCACATCACAAGCCCAAATCATGCCACGGCGACGTCCATGACGGACGCGAGGGTGGTTGAAAAGGGGAGCAACCTGCTGCGCCAGATACGCATCACGTTGCGCATTCTGCTGCAGTATCCCGGTCTCATCGAACAGGTCCTGTACGGCCAACGCCACCCGACAGGCCAGTGGATTGCCGGTATAGGAGTGCGAATGGAGAAATGCACGGTCGATTCTGTCCGCATAAAACGCCTGATAAATGCTGTCCTTCGTCAGCACCACCGACAATGGCAACATGCCCCCGGTGATACCCTTGGAAAGACATAAAAAATCGGGGGTAATGCCGGCCTGTTGATGCGCAAAGAATGTACCCGTGCGACCAAAACCGACGGCTATCTCGTCCGCAATCACAT
Organism: Pseudomonadota bacterium; assembly: GCA_021794775.1. GTDB lineage: Bacteria > Pseudomonadota > Gammaproteobacteria > Burkholderiales > Ferrovaceae > Ferrovum. The sequence continues at coordinate 325 of JAJYQG010000199.1, read as the reverse complement.
GAACCTCGTAACGCTGGCACAGCAAAACCAGCGCCCGCACATAATCCGGCGTGTGGAATACCATACCTGCCGCAGCTTGGACCAAGGGCTCAAATATCAACGCTGCCGTCTCATCCTGGTGCGCTTCAAGCCAGTTCTGCAACGCTTGCAACGAACCTGCTTCGCTGCCTGGTATGCGGCTGTCCGGTGCCGGAATCACATGAGCAGCACGAACCAAGGGAGCATAAGCTGCGCTGAACAAGGGAATGTCGGTAACGCCAAGCGCCCCCACGGTTTCCCCATGGTATCCCTGAGCAAGAGACAAAAAACGATTTTTCCTCTTTTG
>JAJYQG010000164.1 GCA_021794775.1 Pseudomonadota bacterium | reverse complement strand
CGGTTACCTTCCTTGATGAGCCCCATGGCAACGCCTGCCGTATGAGCTTTTACCGGAACACCCGCATCCATCAGCGCCAACGAACCGCCGCATACCGAGGCCATAGAACTGGAGCCATTGGATTCGGTAATCTCCGACACCACACGCAGGGTGTAGGAAAATTCTTCAGGGGAGGGCAACGTTGCCACCAATGCGCGCTTGGCCAGACGACCGTGGCCGATTTCACGCCGCTTGGGACTTCCCACACGCCCGGTTTCGCCCGTTGAATACGGGGGGAAATTGTAGTGCAACATGAAGCGTTCTTTATACTCACCCTGGATGGCGTCGATGATCTGCTCATCCCGCCCGGTCCCCAAGGTCGCAATCACCAGAGCCTGAGTTTCACCCCGGGTAAACAGCACCGAACCATGGGTACGCGGCAGCACGCCGGTACGGATGGTGATGGGACGGACCGTACGCGTATCGCGTCCATCGATCCGGGGCTCCCCATCAAGAATCTGGAATCTCACGATGCGCGCTTCCAAATCGCTGAACATGGCCCGTACACGGTTCTGCTCATCGGCATCGGCATCCGCTGCCAGCAATTGGGGCAACACTTCCGCACGAATGGCCTCAATACGCTCGGTACGCGCCTGCTTGGCGCGAATGCGGTAAGCCTCGCGCAACGGCTCACGGGCCAAGGATTCGAGATGCGCAACCCGCGCTTCATCCCGAGCGGACGGCGCCCAGTCCCAGTCGTCTTGACCCGCTTCGTCGGCCAATTCATTGATGGCCTGGATGGCCGCCTGCATCTGGTCATGCCCAAACACGACCGCCCCCAGCATAACCTCTTCGGACAGCTCATGGGCCTCCGACTCCACCATCAGCACAGCCTCCGACGTACCCGCCACCACCAGATCCATCCGGGATTGGGCCAATTCGGTCACCGTGGGGTTGAGCACATACTGCCCATCCACATAAGCCACGCGGGCCGCCCCAATCGGTCCATTGAAGGGCACACCCGACAACGCCACGGCCGCCGATGCTCCGATCATGGCCGGGATATCGGGATCAACTTCGGGGTTGCACGAAAGGACCGTCGCCACAATCTGCACTTCGTTGTAGAAACCTTCGGGAAACAAAGGACGCAGCGGACGATCGATCAACCGGGAAGTCAGCGTCTCTTTTTCCGTAGGACGCCCCTCACGCTTGAAGAAGCCGCCGGGAATCCGTCCGCTGGCGTAAAAACGTTCCTGGTAATCCACCGTCAGGGGGAAGAAATCTTGACCAACTTTGGCTTTCTTGAGCGCTACGCATGTCACCAGCACCACGGTCTCATCCATGGTCACCATGACTGCGCCGTCCGCTTGACGGGCGATTTCCCCCGTTTCCAGCGTGACTTGATGACGTCCCAGGGTAAATGTCTTACGAATCGGATTCACAGATTATCCTCAACAAAATTGACGCAATATTTCATTTATCGAACAAAACAAAAATGCGGTGCATGGTTTCCCCCGCACCGCATTCATTTCAAGCGTTACAACCCTCGCTTATTTGCGCAGACCGAGACGGGCGATCAGCTGACGGTAGCCATCCAGGTTGGTTCTCTTGAAGTAATCCAGCAAACTGCGACGCTGACTCACGAGCTTGAGGAGACCGCGACGGGAATGATGATCCTTGACGTGGGTCTTGAAATGTTCGGTCAGCTGGTTGATCCGATTCGTCAACAAAGCCACCTGAACTTCGGTCGAGCCCGTATCCGTTTCAGTACGCTGATACTCTTTCATGATCAGGGCCTTTTGAGCCACGCTTGCCGTCATGTCAATCTCCCAAAAAATCCTGTGCAACAACTGGTCTAAGAAAACCGGCGATTATACACAAATATTCAAAACCTGCCAAGCACATCCCACGGCAGAAATCAATCGTCGTCACCCAACTCCGGATTCCAGCCCAAGTCTCTGGCACGCTCCATCGCTTGCCGATGAATGCGCGTGTGCCTTTCCTGCAAATCCGGAGGCAAGCGACTGGGCAAATTGCCATACTTATCCCATTCCAAGGCCACTTTATCGTGCAGCACCTGCATCTGTCCATTGCTGAACCCTGAGCCATCCTGGTCTTCCGGCAACAGACCGAATACCCAGGCGTCCTTGATGATCTGGGCCAGATGCGTCATGCCGCCATTACGGTCGGCGGCCAGCCCCTGATAACGTTGTTCCATGGTTCTTTCTCCTCAGCGCGTCAATCCTGCATAGAGCATCGGTAATTTTTCAGGCAAACGTTCGACCTGATCCACCACCAGGAAATTTTTTGCCCCGAAAATGCGGGAAACATATTGATCGGCCCGTGGATCAAGACTGAGGCAGTAGGTCAAAATTCCCGACCGACCAGCCTCCTCCACGGCCTTGCGTGTATCGTGGCGCAAATATTGCGGATCTCTCACATCCACATCCGCCGGCTCTCCATCGGTCAACACCAACAACAATTTTTTGGCCGAACGCTGTTGTCGCAACTGCTGGGCCGCATGTCGAATGGCCGCGCCCATGCGGGTCGACAATTTACCCTGCATACCCGCCAATCGCGCCTTGGGGAGTTCATCGTACTCTTGATCAAAATCCTTGAAACGATAATACGAAACGCCATGACGACCATCGGAGCAAAAGCCATGAATGGCAAAAGGATCGCCGACCTTATCGATGGCATCGGCCAACAACACCGTGGCCTCGCGGGTCAGATCCAGCACCGAATACTCACGGCCCGAAACCTTGTCGTTGGTCGATTCGGAGAGATCCAGCAGCACCATCACCGCGATGTCTCTCACCTTGCGCACACTGCGCATCATGATGCGCGGTTCCGGTTGCAAGCCCATGCGCAAGTCCACGACACTGGACAGGGCCGCATTCAAATCGAGGTCATCGCCTTCCTCCAGTTTCCGCAGGCGGGTCACCCCCTGGGGCTGCATGGCATCCAGAATAAACTTCATCCGCGCAATCAACCGTTTGTTGCGGTAGGCTATCTCATCGATCAGGGCCATGTCGCCGCGCTTGGGATGCCGCTCCAGCAGCGTCACCCAGGAGGGCCGCTCCAACTGTATCTGATAATCCCATTCGGCGTAATGGAAGGGATCCGATACCGGCTCCTTGCCCTCACGATCGTTGAAGCTGACACCGTCATCCTCATAAGGGAACAGCTCTGTGCCCAAAACCCAGACTTCCTGGGCATCGTCTCCGGCCAGCTCAGTGTCGATTTCATTGACCATTTCCATCAGATTCACCTTGCGTCGAATCTGGCGTGGCTGGTCGTAGCCCGCTGCCAAGGCAGCTTCAAAATCAAACCCTTCAAATTCCCAGATGAAGCGATTGTCATCCCGATAAAGGGCACGCTGACCATCGGTACGAGGGTTATAAGCCACTCCTTTGCCGAGGAAGGCATGGGCCAGGGTTACGCCAATATCCCAGGCAATCTGGTGATCGGAAAGATCGTTCACCTGGGCGAACAGCATACGCCCCTGCATGACCCAAGGATCCTCATCCACATGATTCGGATCCAGCAAAGCTCGACTCAAACGATTGAGGTAATCACCAGCCGTCGCTGAGGCCGTCGCAGGAGTCTGGTGAAAAGGCGCCCACAGCTGAACCAATCCAGGAAAACGGCGGATGGCCAACGTTTCGATGCGCGCATCTTCGATAACTTCGATCAAGGCCATTTGCCATACGCTCAAGCTTTCCGCCGATATCGGTGCCGTTGTCGCCATCCAATGGGCGGCACAATGGGCTGCCGCCGCGCGATAAAGCGTTACGCCGGTTAATCCGTCATGGTCATCGTAGGCATCGGGCAAATGAAAGAAATAACCTTCAATGTAAGGGCGGTAACCCTCTCGACGCTCGAAATCACCCGACGTCGGACGCATGAAAAAGTCTCTCCCCCAAAGCGCTCGCAGGTACATGTTGATGCGCCGCTGAATGTCGATGAAAAGCGTGCCTTTGCGCTCTTTCTGTAACATCGCCAGGGATTCTTTCGAAGACAGACTAAAATACTCGACCTGCGCTTCGTAGTTGGTACGATGGGCATGCGCACCCCAGGTCGCCCAACGACGCAAACCACCCAGCGTCAGCTGATTGAGCAAAATTTCCAATTTGTCCAACATGGGACGCACCCCACGGGGGGCCTGCCCCAGCAGGTGATTGACGAATTGCAAGTATCCTTGGAACAGTTCGGCATCACCCAGGCGTCCCGCCGCCACCGGCGCCGTCGACAACAAGCGTTCGATCACCACCCCCGAGGTCCTGGAAGCAAAGCCCATGGCGGTTTGTGCCAAATCCGACAGACAATCCTCACCCACGGCGCGCGCCACCTGCGGCGCACCTTCAATCCACCCCATCACCACCTCATCACCGCGCCCCAGATGGCCCAGTGCTGCCGCGCCCTTGAGGTAGTTGTCGAGGCCGCGCGACGATAATGCACGGGTCGCCTCATGCCACTCATCGTGGACGGCCCGGCGGCAAGATTCCGACAGTTCCTCAAGAAGCTCGCGGTAATCATCGAGATGGATGGCCATGGTTTAAGTTCCTAAAAGAATGTGGTCACCGCAGCATCAAGAGCATCGCGCATATCCGGATCATCGGTAATGGGTCGTACCAAAGCAACGCGGCACGCATTTCTGGCATCAACACCCGCGTGGATCAAACTTCCAGCGTAAATCAACATGCGCGTAGAAATACCCTCATCCAGGCCATGCCCTTTAAGATTACGCGCACGTTCGGCAATCGACACCAGCTTTCCAGCCACCTCAGCCGTCACGCTTGTTTCATGCGCAATGATTTCCGTCTCGACATCGTGAGAGGGGTAGTTGAAATCCAGCGCACCGAAACGCTGTTTGGTGGATTGCTTGAGATCTTTCATCAGGCTCTGGTAGCCTGGAT
>JAJYQG010000185.1 GCA_021794775.1 Pseudomonadota bacterium | reverse complement strand
TGAGGTGAATCGCCATTTCAACATTCACTTGCATCCTCAGGGGCCGCAGCGCAAAGAAGTCCCCATCGAGGAGTTGGTGCCTGGGGATGTGATTCAGTTGTCGGCTGGCGACATGATCCCGGCCGATGTGCGCGTGTTGTCGGCCAAGGATTTGTTCATCAACCAGTCTTCCCTGACGGGGGAAGCCTTGCCGGTGGAGAAGTTTCATGGGCCGGATCGGGGGCCTGAGCGGGATGCCTTGCAGTACAACAATGTTTGCTTCATGGGAACCAATGTGGTAAGTGGTACGGCCACGGCGGCTGTGGTTTGCACCGGTTCTGAAACCTATTTTGGACGTCTGGCCCAGATGGTTAGCCATGACATGCCGATGACCAGCTTCGATCGCGGCATACATCAGTTTACCTGGCTCATGATCCGCTTCATCTTCGTCATGACGCCGTTGGTGTTTTTCATCAACGGGTTCACCAAAGGCGACTGGATGGAAGCCTTGTTGTTTGCCATGGCGGTTGCCGTGGGGTTGACCCCGGAAATGCTGCCCATGATCGTGACGGTGAATCTGGGCAAGGGCGCATTGGCGATGTCGCGCAAAAAGGTGATCGTCAAGCGGCTCAATTCCATCCAGAATTTCGGCGCCATGGATGTTCTTTGCACGGACAAGACGGGAACCCTGACCCAAGACAAGATCATTCTCGAAAAGCATGTGGACATCTATGGCCATGAGAACGAAGATGTTCTGGAATACGCCTTTCTCAACAGCTACCATCAATCCGGGCTCAAGAATTTGCTCGATGTGGCGGTCCTGGAGTACGCCGGATTGACCGAACGCGTCAAAGCTGGCGTGGCCTATCGCAAGGTGGATGAGATTCCCTTCGATTTTCAGCGGCGTCGCATGTCGGTGGTGGTGGAGGGGCGGGGGCGCCACCTGTTGATTTGCAAGGGAGCCGTGGAAGAGGTGTTTTCCTGTTGCACGCGTGCTGAGGTCAACGGTCGTGTGGAGCCTCTGGAACCCTCCTATCTTGGTCAATTGCTGCAAGTGACCCGTGAGCTCAATGAAGATGGCTTTCGCGTGATTGCCATCGCCTACCGTGATACCGAGTCGAGTTCAAGGGCGTATGGGGTCAAGGATGAATCCGATCTGGTTTTGGTAGGGTACATCGCTTTCCTTGATCCACCCAAAGACAGTGCCCGGGAGGCCATTGCTGCCTTGAATCGGCATGGGGTTGCCGTGAAGATCTTGACCGGTGACAACGATGTGGTAACCCGAAAAGTCTGTCACGAGGTTGGGCTCAAGGTGGACCGAATCATGCTCGGTTCCGAAATGGAACAGATCAGTGATGAGGCGTTGGCTGAGGAAGCGGAGCAGATCGCGGTGTTTGCCAAACTTTCGCCGGCACAGAAGGCCCGTGTCATCCGGGCGTTGCATCTCAAAGGCCATGTGGTGGGGTTCATGGGGGATGGCATCAACGATGGGCCTGCTTTGAAGACGGCGGATGTCGGCATTTCTGTCGATACGGCTGTGGATATCGCCAAAGAATCCGCCGATATCATTTTGCTCGAAAAAAGCTTGATGGTGCTGGAAGAAGGGGTTATCGAGGGGCGCAAGGTATTCGGTAATATTGTCAAGTACATCAAAATGGGCGCGAGTTCCAATTTTGGCAATATGTTCAGCGTGTTGGGTGCAAGTGCCTGGTTGCCTTTCCTCCCCATGCAGGCGATTCAGGTGTTGACCAACAATCTGCTGTACGATTTTTCCCAGACGGCGATTCCCACCGACCATGTCGATGACGAATACATTGCCCAGCCGCGCCGTTGGGATATCGCCAACATTACCCGCTTCATGTTGATGATGGGGCCCATCAGTTCGATTTTCGATTATGTGACGTTTGCGCTCATGACGTTTGTGTTCAAGACCAACACGGTAGCCGGGGAGTCCTTGTTTCAGAGCGGTTGGTTTGTCGAATCGCTCTTGTCACAGACCCTCATCATTCATATCATTCGGACAGGGCGCATTCCCTTTGTGCAAAGCCGCGCCAGTTTGCCCATGACGCTGACAAGCTTGATCATTTGCTCGGTGGGTATCTGGTTGCCTTATTCTCCCTTTGCCCATGCGTTGGGTTTTGCGCCTTTGCCTTGGCGTTTCTGGCCTTATTTGCTGGCCATTCTGCTGGGATACCTGACATTGACCCATATCGTCAAATCGTGGTTCATTCGCCGTTATGGCCTGAATTAGCACAGGGAGTGATCCGAAACGTTGTTTGATCTGGAACGCGTATTTTCCGAAGCAGGGCCCCTGGCTCAAGCTTTGCCCGGTTATCGTGTACGCGGCTCGCAGACCGAAATGGCTCAGGCTGTTGGACGGGCCTTGCAAGAGCGTTCGGTGCTGGTGGCTGAAGCAGGAACGGGGACAGGAAAAACTTTTGCCTACCTGGTGCCCGCCTTGCTGTCGGGGGCGCGCGTGATTCTTTCTACGGGGACCAAGACGCTTCAGGATCAGTTGTTCGCGCGAGATATCCCGGCCCTGCGCAACGTTCTTAAAATTCCGGTCTCGGTGGCTCTGCTCAAGGGTAGGGCCAATTATTTATGCCACCATCACCTTGACCTGACCCTGCGGCAGGGGCTGCTGTTTGACCGTCAGGAGGTGGCGCATCTGCAGCAGGTTCATGCTTTTGCGCAGCGCACCGAGACTGGGGATATTGCCGAATTGGGCGAAGTTCCGGAAGCGGCGACGGTATGGACCAAGGTAACTTCGACGCGGGAAAACTGTTTGGGGCAGGAATGTGGGTTCCAGGCCGATTGCTTTCTTTTGAAAGCACGCAAGCAAGCGTTACAGGCCGATTTGGTGGTGGTTAACCATCACTTGTTTTTGGCCGATCTGGTCTTGCGTGATGAAGGGGTTGGCGAATTGCTGCCCCGAGCCGATGCGGTGATTTTCGACGAAGCCCATCAGTTACCCCATCTGGCTTCGCGCTTTTTTGGCACCATGCTGTCTACCGCAGTGGTGCAAGATTCGGTTGAAACCATGGAGCGTTTGCTGGCCAGTCTATCGTTATCCCGTGACGATTTTGCCCTGCGGGCTGCTCCGTTACAGGCTGCCGGGCGAACATTGCGCCAATGCTTGCCCCCCGATCCTGGGCGCTTTACCTACGAGCGTGCCGTGGGTTTTGAGGGTTTTGAGGGGGCTTGGGAAACCTATGTGGCCTGTCTTGAGGCCTGGGTCAATTGGCTGGAACCCTTGGAGTCCGGCTCGACCGACGTGGCGGCTCAGCATCAAACCATGCAAGCCTGTTTGGATATGTCGCGTCAGTGGCGCGAAGGTGACACGACGGGACAAATACGCTGGTTGGAAAGCTTTCCCCATAACCTGCATTGCCATCTGACACCCCTGCTGTTGGGGGATTGTCTGGGGCCGATCTGGAAAGATGCCGGGCGGGCATGGATTTTCACGTCGGCTACGTTGTCGGTACGCGGGGATTTTTCTCACTATTGTGCCCACATGGGACTGCCGGATGCCTTATGCCGTCGCTGGGAAAGCCCTTTCGATTTTGCGCGCCAGGCCCTGTTGTTTGTCTCCCCTACGCTTCCTTTGCCGGCCTCCCCCGAGCATACCCGCAGCCTTATGGCGATGGCCTATCCGCTGTTGCAGGCCAGCCGTGGTCGCGCGTTTCTGCTGTTCACCACAGTCCGCGCTCTCCAGGAAGCAGCGCGGATTCTGGAGGGATGGGAAAGGGAAGGCCGTTGGTCTTTTCCGACGTTGGTTCAAGGGCAGCGGGCGCGCCAGGATCTGTTGGCCCGTTTCCGACGCTTGCCCGATCCTGTCTTGTTGGGTACGGCTTCCTTCTGGGAGGGGGTGGATATCAAGGGCGAAGCTTTGTCGTTGGTCATCATCGACAAGCTGCCTTTTGCACCCCCGGATGATCCAGTGGAAGCGGCACGCATCGAGGATATCAACCGGTCGGGGCGTAACGGATTCATGGAATATCAATTGCCCCGCGCCATTCTGCAACTCAAGCAGGGCGCAGGACGCTTGATTCGGGATGAAGACGACCGGGGGGTGTTGATGATTGGCGATCGTCGTATTTTGGAGAAAGGCTACGGTCGCCAGATATGGCAGAGCCTGCCGCCCATGATGCGTACCCGTGAACTGGATGAAGCCTGTCGCTTTTTTGGCGGAGATAAGGCGTAATCTTTGCCCCCGTCAAGGGGATGATTGTTGGGCGGATAGAATATCGGCAGGAGGGGCTTCTCCGAGCTGGAGATGTCGTGCGCTGGCGTAATGGCGCGCCCAGTAGCGCTCTCTCAAATCGGAAATCATGACCACTCCGGTTTTGGTGCTGGAAGCATGAATGAACTTCTGGTTGCCGATGTAGATGCCAACATGGGAAATGTGATGGCCATGGGTCTCAAAGAAGACCAAATCGCCGGGTTGCATGTCGCCCTGGGGGACGCGCTCACCGTATTGGCTCATGGCGCGTGAGCTATGGGGCAGAACAAAATCAGCGGCATGGGAAAAGACATGTTTGACAAACCCGCTGCAGTCGAATCCTTGGGTATTGCCTCCCCCATAGCGATAGCTGGCCCCCAACTGGCTCAGCGCATAGACCAGGACGCTGCGAACGGAGCGGTTGGGTTCCTCCGCTGTGGTGGCCTGTCCTGGGTCTGGCGCTGTCGCAGCGGGGCCAGGATTGTCGTCCCCCCACCCTGGGGCGGAAAAGATGAGCGTGAGCAGGGTCAGCGCGGCGCAACGGACAAGGGTCGGTTTCATGGGGGAGATTCTAGAGCGGTCATGCGTCAAAGTAAACCGACCTGAAGCCACGCCGACCCGGGGTCATGTTCAGGAATTTTCGCCGGATTCGACGTGAATCGGCAACATGATGGCGACCTCCAGTCCTCCTCCGGAGGCTGTGCCAAGGCTGAGATGTCCTTGATGCATGGCAACGATGCGCGACACGATGGCAAG
>JAJYQG010000177.1 GCA_021794775.1 Pseudomonadota bacterium | reverse complement strand
CGGGAGTTGTTTCTGGTTGAAGGCGATTCGGCGGGGGGGTCGGCCAAACTGGCACGCAACAAACAGACCCAGGCCATCCTGCCACTGCGGGGCAAGGTCCTGAACAGTTTTGAAGTGGAACGCAATCGCCTGTTTGGCAACACCGAAATCCACGACATCTCCGTGGCCATCGGCGTTGATCCGCACGGCTGGGGCGACAGCCCGGATATGAGCGGACGGCGCTACGAGCGGGTCATCATCATGGCCGATGCCGATGTCGACGGCAGTCACATCAAAGTGTTGCTGCTGACCTTGTTTTTTACCCATTTCCCCGAGTTGGTGCGCGGTGGCCATGTTTGCGTTGCCATGCCGCCGCTTTACCGTGTCGATGTTGCTGCCCACGGCAAACGGCCGGCGCGCAAGCATTACGCCCTGGATGCCCGCGAATTGCTTGGCCTGGAAGAACGCATGCGCCTGGAAGGGGTGCGTGAGGGCAGTTGGACTGTGGGCCGCTTCAAGGGGTTGGGCGAGATGAATCCGGAACAGCTGTGGGAAACCACCATGAATCCCCAAACCCGCCGTTTGACCCGTTTTGGCCTCGATGGCGAGCAATGGAATCTGGTGCAGGGCATCTTCACGCGGCTGATGGGCAAGGGCGAGGCGGCCGCTCGCCGTGAGTGGATGGAAAGTCAGCACATAACCCCGGATCTGGATATATGACAATGGGACGCAAGCGCATGGGCGATGAGCCACCACCGATGGGGGATCTGTTCGAGGCCCTTGAGGTTGCCGAGCCGGTGCCCGAAGATGGAGGTTCCTCCCTTGCCGCCTTTGTCGAACAGAGCTACCTCGAATACGCCCTGAGCGTCGTCATGGGACGCGCATTGCCCGATGTCGCCGATGGTCAGAAACCGGTGCAGCGCCGCATCCTGTTTGCCATGCATGAACTGGGTCTGTACCGTCCCGCGCGCCACGTCAAGTCGGCACGGGTGGTGGGCGATGTCATTGGCAAATACCATCCCCATGGCGATGTGGCGGCTTACGATGCCCTGGTGCGGCAAGCCCAGGACTTCACGCTGCGTTATCCGCTGGTCGATGGGCAGGGCAATTTTGGCAGCCGTGACGGCGATGGTGCGGCCGCCATGCGTTACACCGAATGCCGCCTGACCCCTTTTGCCGAGTTGTTGCTGGATGAAATCGATCAGGATACGGTCGATTTCATCCCCAATTACGATGGCGCTTTCCAGGAGCCGTGCCTGCTGCCCGCCCGTCTGCCGCTGGTATTGCTGAATGGCGCGTCGGGCATCGGGGTGGGTATGGCCACGGAAATTCCCTCCCACAATCTGGGTGAAGTGACGCGCGCTCTGCTGGCCCTGCTCGACCGACCGGAGCTGACGCTGGAGGAACTCATGGACTGCGTGCCCGGCCCGGATCTGCCGGGCGGAGGCCAGATCATCGCCAGTCCCGCCGAGATACTGCAGGCTTACCGTAGCGGGCGTGGTTCGCTGCGCATGCGCGCCTGCTGGACTCAGGAAAACCTGGCACGTGGCCAATGGCGCATCATCGTCCACGAATTGCCCCATGGCGTTTCGGCCCGCGATGTGCTGGAGGATGTCGAAAAGATCATCAATCCCCGTCTGCGCGAAGGCAAGAAAAGCCTCTCCCAGGAGCAAACCCAGCTCAAGGCCTTATGGTTGAACACCCTAGAGCTGGTGCGCGACGAATCGGACAAACATGCGCCGGTGCGGTTGGTGTTCGAACCCAAATCGGGGCGTCAGGATCCCCAAGCCTTTGTCCACTTGCTGCTGGCCCATACCCGCCTGGAAAGCAACCTGCCGCTCAATCTGGTGATGCTGGGTCGGGATGGTCGGCCTTGTCCCAAGGATCTCGGTACCATTCTGCGCGAATGGCTCGATTTTCGTTATGTTACCGTGGTGCGCCGTTCCCGTTTCAAGCTGGAACGGGTGGAGCGTCGCTTGCATCTGTTGCTGGGGCGTCAAAAGATCCTGCTGGACATCGATGCGGTGATCCGTTTGATCCGCGAGTCGGACGATCCGCGCGCGGACCTGATGCAGGCCTATCAGCTGACGACCTTGCAGGCCGACGATATCCTGGAAATTCGCCTGCGGCAGTTGGCCCGTCTGGAGGGCATCCAGATCGATCGAGAGATTGGCGAACTGCGCGCCGAGCAAGAAGGGCTCGAGCGTTTGCTGGCCAGCCGGGGGGCTCAGACCGAGGCGATTCGCGCTGAATTGAGTGGCGATATGGCGCGCTTTGGCGATGCCCGGCGCACCCGCCTCGAACCCCAGGACGCCACCGCATTGGCGCCTCCCATGCTCGATGAGGCGGTGACGTTGAGCGTCTCCCAGCAGGGTTGGGTGCGTGCCCGCAGCGGCCACCAGCTGGATGCCGGACAGTTTGTCTACAAAGCTGGCGACGGGCCCTGGCGCGTGATCGAATCGCGCACCATCCATATGTTGTTTGCCCTCGACGATAGTGGTCGCGTGTACACCGTACGCGCCGCCGACATTCCGGGGGGAAGGGGCGATGGCGTGCCGCTGTCGAGCCTGGTCGATGTGGCGGCAGGGCATCGCATCGTCGAGGTTTTTCCTGCCTTGCCGGGCCAGCGGCTGCTGATGTCGGGCAGCGGGGGCAGTGGATTCTGGGTGCGCCAGGAAGATTTGGTATCGCGGGTGCGGGCCGGCAAAGCGTTGCTGTCACTGGAGCCCGGTGAGCATCCTTTGCCCCCGGTCGCCCATCTGGGCGCGTCGGACCATGTCGCCGTGTTGTCAAAGGGGGGGCGCTTGTTGCTGTTTCCCGCCACAGAGCTCCGTGAAATGGCGCGTGGACGGGGACTCATCATGATGGGATTGGACCGCGACGATGCGGTATGCGCCGTCACCCTTGTGGGTGCTGATCAGCCTCTGGTGTTGCGCACCCTCGGTCGTGGCGGCAAAAAAGGGGAACGCGCCCTGAGCGCGGAACAGTGGCAGCGTTTCGTCTCGATGCGCGCGCGTAAGGGGGGGTGGCTCGACAGCAAGATTACCTTTGTCGGCTTTGCCTGAAAATTCATAAGGAAAGGCGGGCAACAAGAGGCTATAATGTTCCCCGCACCCGTGACGGCGGAGAGCCATGCTCTCTGTCATGTTTAACCGCTCAAGGAAGACTCATGAACAACGGCCAGTTGCCAGGAACCTGTTACGTTATCGAAAACAGCCCTCGTATCCCCCAGAAGCTCAACCGCCTCGAAGAATTGGCGTACAACCTGTGGTACAGCTGGGATCGTTCGGCGCGAACCCTGTTTTCTCGCATGCATCCCCGTCTGTGGGAGCTGGTGGGGTCGAATCCGATACGTTTTTTGCGTCGGGTCGATGAATATCGGCTCAATGAAGCCAGCGAGGATCAGGCTTTTCTGACCGCCTATTACCGCGTGCTGTCGTCCTACGACACGTACCACAACGAACTGTTGCGCAAGCCTCACAAACTGCCTCCTGGCAACCTGGTGGCCTATTTCTGCGCCGAGTTTGGCTTTCATGAAAGTTTTCCGATTTATTCCGGTGGTCTCGGCATTCTGGCTGGCGATCATTGCAAGGCGGCGAGCGATCTCGGCTTGCCATTCGTCGGCATCGGTTTGCTGTACCGACAAGGGTATTTCACCCAGAACATCGACCGCAATGGTCGTCAGGTGGCCGTCAATATCGACTCGGACATCGATGAGTTGCCGGTGCGCGCGGCACTCGATGAGCAAGGCCATGAGATACGGGTGACGGTGGTCATCGGTGAGCGTCCGGTCCAGGCCAAGGTCTGGTGGGCACGGGTGGGCAACATCAAGATTTACCTGCTCGACACCGATCTTGAGGAAAACCATCCAGAAGATCGAGAGATCACCCACCGCCTGTACGGGGGCGACCGTCGCGTGCGCATCGAGCAAGAGATCATTCTGGGGGTTGGCGGTATGCGGGCCCTGGAAAAACTCAAGCTGCAGCCCACGGTCTGGCACATCAACGAGGGCCATGCGGCTTTCATGATTCTTGAGCGCGTGCGTCATTTGGTCAAACAGCAGGGTTACGATTTTCATGCAGCCCTGGAGGCCGTGGCGGCGAATACCGTGTTCACCACCCATACCCCCGTTCCAGCAGGCCATGACCATTTCCCGCGTGACATGGTGGCCCGCTATTTTGGCCATATGTGTCCCGATCTCAACATTTCACTGAACCAGTTGCTCGATCTTGGCAATGATCCCGGCGCGGGGCAGAGCGATTTCAACATGACGGCGCTGGCGGTGCGTGGTTCGCGTTTCCAGAATGGCGTGTCGCGCATCCACCGCGATGTCTCGGCGGAGATCTGCTCCGGCTTCTGGCCGTCGATTCCGACCCATGAGAACCCCATGGGCTACGTCACCAACGCCATTCATGTGCCCACGTTCCTGGCGCGCGAATGGGGCGAACTGTTCGACCGATTCATCGGCGGCGAATGGCGCAACCGTATGTCCGACCGCTCGTTCTGGAAAGGGGTCTACGAAATTCCCGACCACCTTTACTGGAGTGTGCGCCAGTCCCTCAAATCCCAGATGCTGCACGCTGTGCGAGAGCGCATTGGTGCTCAGTACCAGCGCAATCTGGGCGATGAGGCCCATATGGAACGGCTGCTCAAGTATGCCGACATCCACGAACCGAATGTGCTGACGATCGGTTTTGCCCGTCGCTTCGCCACCTACAAGCGTGCCGATCTGCTGTTCAGCGACCTGGACTGGCTGCGCCAGATTCTGCTCGATCCGGAGCGTCCGGTATTGTTCATCTTTGCCGGCAAGGCCCATCCGGCCGATGAACCCGGTCAGGCGATGATCCGCCGCATCCACGAAGTGGCCTCGCTGCCCGAGTTCCAGGACAAGATCCTGTTGCTCGAAAATTATGACATGGGCCTGGCCCGCCGGCTCGTGGCAGGCGTTGATGTCTGGCTCAACACCCACAAAAATCCTGCTTATT
>JAJYQG010000021.1 GCA_021794775.1 Pseudomonadota bacterium | reverse complement strand
GAATTTGCCCTGACGGAACAGGGCGATTTCCCGCGCTTTGCGCTCGTCGTTGAGCACCATCACGTCTTCACCGGCTACCGGCACTTCGGTCAACCCCTGGATTTCGACAGGAATCGAGGGGCCTGCCTTATCGATCGGCTGTCCAGCCTCGTCGAGCATGGCACGCACACGGCCATAGGAGGCGCCGGCCAATACCATGTCGCCGCGCTGCAGCAGGCCGGACTGAACCAACACGGTGGCCACCGGTCCGCGCCCCTTGTCGAGGCGCGCCTCGATGACGATGCCCTTGGCCGGGGTGTTGACCGCTGCCTTGAGCTCCAGCACTTCAGCCTGCAACAGGACGGATTCCAGAAGATCGTCAATGCCCAAGCCGGTTTTAGCCGACACAGCGACAAACTGCGCATCGCCGCCGTATTCTTCCGGCAGTACTCCGTGGGTCACCAGTTCGTTCTTGATGCGATCGAAGTTGGCATCCGGCTTATCCATCTTGTTCACCGCCACCACCACCGGCACCTTGGCAGCCTTGGTATGGTGGATGGCTTCGATGGTTTGCGGCATGACGCCGTCATCGGCCGCCACCACCAGAATCACGATGTCGGTCACCTTGGCTCCACGGGCACGCATGGCGGTAAACGCCTCATGGCCTGGGGTATCGAGAAAGGTCACCATGCCACGGGGCGTTTCCACATGGTAGGCCCCGATATGCTGGGTGATGCCGCCCGCTTCGCCACTGGCGACACGGGTGCGTCGAATGGTATCGAGCAGCGAAGTCTTGCCATGGTCCACATGCCCCATCACGGTCACCACTGGAGCGCGCGCTTGCAACACCGCATCCTCATGGGTCTCGCCGTCTTCGGCCAGCAAAGCTTCGGGGTCGTCGAGTTTGGCAGGTTTGGCCACATGCCCCAGTTCTTCCACCACGATCATGGCGGTTTCCTGATCCAGCACCTGATTGATGGTCACCATCATGCCCATTTTCATCAGGGTTTTGATCACCTCAGCCGCCTTCACCGCCATTTTCTGCGCCAATACGGCGACCGTCACGGTTTCAGGCACCAGCACTTCGTAGACCTTGGGTTCGGTCGGCGCCGAGAAAGCATGGCTCGCCGCGGCACCGCCTTTCTGATGCGACTTGCCATGACGTCCGCCATGGGGCTCGCGCCAACCGCTCATGGCCCCGCTGTCGCCCCGTGTCTTCAAGCCACGGCGCTTGGCCCCATCATCGGTCCAGGCCGTTGCCGGCTGTTTTTCCGATTTCTTGGGTCCTTTCTTATTGGCATCGGGAGCTCCACTGGCAGGCAGCGCAGGGCGATGCAAGGTACCTGTTTTTTCACTACTTTTCTTTTCGGAAGCCACCCGCGCCTGTTGTTCTGCGGCGGCCCGTTCTTCGGCTTCCTTGCGCAGACGGGCGCGTTCCAGCTTATCCTGGGCATCGCGCGCCTGGTGTGCGCGCAGCTCGGCCTGACGTCGGGCTTCCGACTCACGCAGCGCACGCTGGGCATCGTCAATGGGAGAAACGCGAACGATGGTGCGCGCCACCGGTGCGGCAACCTCGCCTTCAGCAGCTTCCACCGGAACAACCGCCTCCTCGGCCGGGAGCAGCGTTTCCTCTTCAACCTCGATTTCCTGGGGCAGCGCTTCCTCTTCCAGCAGGGTGGGTTCCTCTTCGATCACCGGCACCTCTTCAGGCATCTCCATGACCATTTCCACCATCGGTTCATCCGGCGCCAGCACAACTTCGTTTTCGACGACGGGCGGCAGATCCTCGGGCAGAAGCGCCTCGGCATCCGTTGTTTCCTGCGGATCGCGCTTGACCAGCACGCGTTTTTTGCGCACCTCGACTTGAATCGTACGCGCTTTGCCTGTCGCCGTGTCCGCCTTGCGAATTTCGCTGGTTTGACGGCGCGTCAGTGTGATGCGTGTTTTGGGTTCAGCCCGTCCATGCTGGCCACGCAGATGGTCGAGCAACATCGACTTGTCCCGTTCGGTCAATTGGTCCTGGGCGTTTTTATGGATTCCTGCAGCCTGCAACTGTTCAACCAACGCCTCTGGCGTCATCTTCAGTTCGGCAGCAAGACCCGAAACGGTCGCTTGCGTCATGCTCGTTCCCCTAATTTAGCCGAACATCGGAGCACGGGCGGCCATGATCAATGCACTGGCCCGTTCATGTTCCAACCCCGTCAGTTCTTCCAGTTCGTCCACAGCCAAATCGGCCAGGTCCTGCACTGTGTGAATACCCTTCGATGCCAGCAACACCGCTGTATCGGCGTCCATGCCCGGCATATTGCCCAAATCCTCAACGGCATGTTCCACCTTCTCTTCGGTGGCAATGGCTTCGGTCAGCAAAGCATTGCGAGCACGGCTGCGCAATTCGTTGACCGTTTCTTCGTCGAAAGCCTCGATGGCCAGCATTTCGTTCTTGGGCACATAGGCCACTTCTTCCAGGGAAGCAAAACCTTCCTGAATCAAGATATCGGCCACTTCCTCATCGACATCGAGACGATTGACGAACAAGGCGCGAATCTGCACCGATTCGGCCTCATCTTTTTCCTGGGCCTGATCTTCCGTCATGATGTTGAGGTTCCAGCCCGTCAGCTCGGAAGCCAGGCGCACGTTCTGGCCTCCACGCCCAATGGCTTGCGCCAGCTGCTCTTCATCCACCACCACATCCATGCTATGGGCATCTTCATCGACCCGGATCGAGTTAACTTCGGCGGGAGCCAAGGCGTTGATGACAAATTGGGCAGGATCTTCGGACCATAGAATGATGTCGACACGCTCACCGGCCAGTTCGGAAATAACGGCCTGGACGCGGGAGCCGCGCATGCCCACGCAGGTTCCGATGGGATCGAGGCGACGGTCGCGCGAATGGACGGCAATTTTGGCACGCACACCGGGATCGCGGGCCGCCGACTTGATTTCCAGCAATCCTTCTTCGATTTCGGGCACTTCCAGTTCAAAAAGCTTGACGAGAAACTCCGGCACCACACGCGACAGGATCACCTGCGGCCCCCGTCCACCGCGATCGACACGCAGCAGATAAGCGCGCACACGATCTCCGACACGGAAGTTTTCGCGCTGGATGAGTTGGTCACGGGGCAGCAGGGCCTCGACACGTCCGGCCTCGATGATGAAACTGCCGCGATCGTGACGCTTGACGGTACCGCTCACCAGCTTATCCTGACGGGACAGAAAATCGTTCAGAATCTGCTCGCGTTCAGCATCGCGGATTTTCTGGAAAATCACCTGCTTGGCGGCTTGGGCACCGATACGGCCAAACTCGACGGGCTCCAGCGGTTCTTCGACGATATCGCCAGCCTGGGCATCCGGGCGTTCTTTGCGCACGTCGGAAAGGGGCAATTCCTGAAACTCGGAAAGCCATTGGGAATCCTCGACGACACGCCAGCGGCGAAACGACTGGAAATCTCCGCTCATACGGTCAATAGCCACCCGCACGTCGATGTCTTCTTCACCGTGTTTCTTGCGCGTGGCGGAAGCCAGCGCCTGCTCCAGGGCAACAAACACGATATCGGTGGCCACGTTCTTCTCACGCGCCAGCGCATCGACCAACAGCAATACTTCCTTGCTCATGCTCACCTCTCCTTACAATTCTGGCACCAGCTGGGCGCGCTCGATGTCACGGCGCGGAACCACCCAATCGCCCGTCTCCAAGACCAACGTCAACGTTTCTTCGGAAACCGCCGTCAAACGACCCGTAAAATTGCGTTGACCCGCCTGGGGAAGCCGCGTTCTGACCTTGACATCCCGTCCCATGAAACGCTCGAAATCGGCCGTCTTGCGCAGGGGCCGATCCAGGCCAGGGGATGAAATCTCAAGCCGTTCGTAGGGTATTTCCTCGACGTTCAGCAGACGACTCAGCTGATTGCTGACCGTCACACAATCTTCAACCCCAATGCCTTCTGGCTTATCGATGAACACGCGCAACAAGCCGCGCCCGGCGCGTTCGAGTTCAACAAACTCGTAACCCAGGCCCATCACGGTTTTTTCAACCAATGCCACCAGATCCATAAATTTTTACGCTTTCCGTTTGCCGGACGCAGAAAACAAAAAAGGGCCCTAGGCCCCACAAAACCGCAGCACGCTCACCAACGCGACCGCTCAACCGATAGGATTATACTGGGTCAATGCGCCATTTGTCCAGAAATTCCAGGCCCCAACGCACACCAAAGCCGGTCACCTCGCTGGCCACGGCGCCCAACCCCCCTTCGTGCATGGAAGCCGAAAGATCGACATGCACCCAAGGAATGCCAGCGCAAAACCGGCCCAGCATACGGACAGCCAGAATATGGTCGGCATCGCTGTCCAGCGTGCATTGCTTGAC
This sequence comes from Pseudomonadota bacterium, assembly GCA_021794775.1. Taxonomy (GTDB): domain Bacteria; phylum Pseudomonadota; class Gammaproteobacteria; order Burkholderiales; family Ferrovaceae; genus Ferrovum. The sequence goes on along the minus strand of JAJYQG010000021.1, from coordinate 627 downwards.
ATCGGCCACCTTGCTTTCGAGCGCGGCGTCGTAATCTTCGTCCTGGGGGAAGACCCACATGCGCTCGCCACTGGACAACCCTGCGCCTTCAACCAGCTGGCGCATGCCCTCGGGGCGCACGAAGGCCCCGCTGTAGCGGGTTCCCAGGGCGGTTTGCATGCTGCCGGTCAAGGTGGCAAAGTCGACGATCAGGTCAGGTGCTTCGCGCGCGGCGAGGGTCAAGGCATCGGCCAGCACCAGACGCCCTTCGGCATCGGTATGCACCACTTCCAGGGTGACCCCGGCCAGGGTAGTCAGCACCTCATTCTGACGATAGGACGCCGGCCCCACGGCATTCTGCGCCAGGGCCAACCAGACGTCCACGTTCAGCGGCACATCGAGGCGACTCAAAACCTGCAGCAAGGCCAATGCCACCGCCGAACCGTTCATGTCGCCGTGCATATCCCACATGAACTTGGCCGGTTTCAGATTGACCCCACCGGTATCGAAACAAATGCCCTTGCCCACCAGCGCCACGGTACGCTCGGCCCGTGGCGAACGGTGGCGCAGACAGACGATGGCCGCATCGGCATTGGCGCTGCCCCGCGCCACCGCCAGAAAAGCCCCGGCACCGAGGCGTTCCAGCTG
>JAJYQG010000041.1 GCA_021794775.1 Pseudomonadota bacterium | reverse complement strand
TTCCGATCTAAGGAATCCGCGCCGCTGAAATTCTGGAACACGAAGGCATCCATTGCAACCTCACCCTCATGTTCGGTTTTGCCCAAGCGCGGGCGGCGGCTGAAGCTGGCGTGACCCTGGTATCCCCTTTCGTCGGGCGCATCATGGACTGGCATAAGGCTCACGGTCTGGTGTTTGACTCAGCCAGCGATCCTGGCGTGCAATCGGTGCGTCAGATTTACGATTACTACAAAGCCCATGGCTATTCCACCATCGTCATGGGGGCTTCGTTCCGCAACAGCGCTGAAATTCTGGCGCTGGCCGGGTGCGATCGCCTCACCATCGGACCCCAATTCCTCGAAGAGCTGCAAAACACCCAGGCCCCCCTGTCGCGCCAGTTGCAGCACGAAGGACCCCTGCTGCCTCGACCGGCTTCACTGACCGAAGCCGAGTTTCGCTGGGACATGAACGAAGACCCCATGGCCACTGAGAAACTGGCCGAAGGCATTCGCCTGTTTGCCATCGACCAGCGCAAGCTGGAAGCTGTTTTTGCCGCTGCCCACTGAGGATTCATCACGTTTTCCGACCCGAGAGGTAACCGCCATGGCCAGTCACACCGCCCCGACTTCTTCCAAACGGCAATCCACCGTAAAACCCGGCGACCAGGATAAGCTGCGCGAAGATATCCTGCGTCACCTGGTTTTTACCGTTGGCAAAGCGAGCGAAAAAGCCGCTCCCCACGATTGGTTCATGGCCGTTGCCCATGCCGTGCGCGATCGCATGACCGAAGACTGGTTGCTGACCCAGGAACGCTTCTCGCACCATGAGGCGAAACGGGTCTATTACCTGTCGCTGGAATACCTGCTTGGGCGCATGATGGTCAACAGCTTGTACAACCTGGACCTGCTGGAAACTTGCCGTGCTGCGCTGAACGACCTCGGGGTGGATTTCGAAACGGTGCGAGCCGTCGAAGAAGATGCGGGGCTGGGCAACGGCGGTCTCGGCCGCCTCGCCGCCTGTTTCATGGATTCCCTGGCGACCCTGGGCTACACGGCTTGCGGCTATGGCATCCGTTATGAATATGGCATGTTTCATCAGGACATCGAACAGGGCGAACAGGTGGAACGGCCCGACAACTGGCTGCGTTTTGGCAACCCCTGGGAGTTTCCACGCACCGACATCACCTTCGAAATCCATTTTGGCGGCAAGGTCAGCCACCACCGCGAAGAAGATGGCGTCTCCCGCTACCATTGGGTAGAGACCGATACGGTGCTGGCCATGGCTTGCGACCTTCCGGTACCCGGTCATGGCACCAAAGCCACCAACAGTCTGCGCCTATGGACGGCGCGCGGCACCCATGAGTTCGATCTGCGTTTCTTCAATCGTGGGGATTACGCCGAGGCCGTAGCCAACAAAAACGCCTCGGAAAACCTCACCATGGTTCTGTATCCCGATGATTCTACAGCAGAAGGACGCGAACTCCGACTCAAGCAGCAGTACTTTTTCGTGAGCGCATCGTTGCAGGATATCGTTCAACGGCATTTACACCATCACCCCGACCTTACCAGCCTTGCCGACAAGGTGGCGATCCAGCTCAACGATACCCATCCCAGCCTCAGCATTCCGGAAATGATGCGCTTGCTGCTGGACGTCCACCATTGGGAGTGGGATCAGGCGTGGGATCTCACCACGCGACTGTTCTCCTACACCAACCACACCATCATGCCTGAAGCCCTGGAAACCTGGAGTGTCGGGCTGCTGGAGCGCTGTCTTCCCCGTCACCTGCAATTGATTTACGAAATCAACCATCGCCTGCTGGAAACGGTGCGACATCAGCATCCAGGCGATAATTCGCTGCTGCAGCGCCTCTCGCTCATCGACGAAAGCGGTGAACGACGCGTACGCATGGCCCATCTTTCCATCGTGGGCAGCCATCACGTCAACGGTGTCGCCAAACTGCACACCCAGTTGCTGCAGACCACCACCTTTGCCGATTTCCATGCCCTCTACCCTGGCAAGATCGTCAATGTCACCAACGGCATCACCCCGCGCCGCTGGCTCAACGAATCCAATGTGCGCCTTTCTGCCCTGCTCTCGGACACCTTGGGTCAAGGCTGGAAAAACGATCTCACCCAGCTTGCCAACCTTGTTCCGCTGGCGGATAACGAATCCTTCCAGCAAAGCTTCCGCGCCGTCAAACACGCCAACAAGGAAGCCTTGGCCGACTATCTGCAACGTCATCACAGCATGATCGTCAACCCCCATACCCTGTTTGACGTACAGATCAAACGCATCCACGAATACAAACGGCAGCTGCTCAACGTTCTTGGCGTTGTGGTGCGCTACAATCGTCTGCGCAGTGGCATGGGCGAACATCTGGTGCCGCGCACGGTGATTTTCAGCGGCAAAGCGGCGCCCGGTTATCAGGCCGCCAAACGCATCATCGCCCTCATCCATGCTGTGGCTGAGGTCGTCAACCACGACCCTCTGGTGCACGATCGTCTCAAGGTGGCATTTATCCCGAACTACAATGTCACCATCGCTCTGCGCCTCATTCCCGCCGCAGAACTTTCCGAACAGATCTCGACCGCCGGGACCGAAGCTTCGGGAACGGGCAACATGAAGTTGGCGCTCAACGGCGCCCTGACGCTGGGGACTCTGGATGGGGCCAACATCGAGATCGGCGAAGCTGTGGGTTGGGACAATTTCTTCACCTTCGGCGCCACCACGGAACAACTCGCCCAGCTGCGCCATGAAGGTTATCATCCTCATGAATTTCTCAATACTCACGCAGAATTGCGTCAAGCTCTTGATATGATTTCTCAAGGATATTTCTCGCCCAACCGCCCCGATTATTTTGCCGGCCTGGTGGACGAACTGGTGCAGCGCGACCGCTTCTTCTTGCTGGCCGATTTCGAGGCCTACCTCGCCGCTCAAGACAGGGTCGACGACGTCTACCGCAACCCCAGCGAATGGACCCGTCGCTCGATTCTGAACGTGGCCCATATGGGCCTGTTTTCGAGCGACCGCTGCATCGAGGAATACGCACACCACATCTGGCAACTTCAGGCAACTCAGCCTGCCGCTTCAAAACGGAAACCAGCTTCCCGCAAACGGGTATCATCCAAGTAAACTTTGGCGTCACATCGATATTAAGGAGACAATGGCCATGAACATGGGCATGATCGGATTGGGCAAGATGGGGGGCAATATGGCCCAGCGTCTGGTCAGGGGTGGCGTCACGGTGGTCGGGCTCGACCATGTTCCTGCTGTCGTCGACCATTGGGTCGACAGCGCTGGCATCGTAGGGGCCCATTCGCTCGATGGGCTGTTGCTGCAACTGCCCGCTCCGCGCATCGTCTGGCTGATGTTGCCGAGCGGCAAGATCACCGAAGACCAGATCCAGGAACTGGCCGAACGTTTGCAACCCGGCGACGTTCTCATCGACGGAGGCAATTCCAACTACCACGACAGCGAACGGCGTGGTGCCCTGCTGGCGGCCAAGGGCATCGGCTTCATGGATGCCGGAACTTCCGGCGGCGTCTGGGGCCTGGACAACGGTTATTGCATGATGGTCGGTGCCACCCCCGAAGTGGCCGAACGGGTCGCGCCGCTGCTGCGCATCCTGGCCCCAACCCCGGAAAAGGGCTGGGCCCATGTGGGTCCCGTGGGTTCCGGCCATTTCGTCAAGATGGTGCATAACGGCATCGAGTACGGCATGATGCAGGCATTGTCCGAGGGATTGACCGTGCTCAAGGGAAAATCCGCTTACCAACTTGACATTGCCCAGATCGCCGAGCTCTGGCGCGATGGTTCGGTGGTGCGCAGCTGGCTGCTGGACCTCACCGCCGAAGCGCTGAAGCAAGGCGTGGACTGGAACACCATCGCCCCTGTGGTGGCCGATTCCGGCGAAGGGCGCTGGACCGCCATCGAGGCCATCGAACAGGGGGTCCCAGCCCCCGTGTTGAGCCTCGCCTTGCAAATGCGCTTTCAGAGTCAAAGCCAGGATGCCACAGGGTACAAGCTGTTGTCCGTCATGCGCCACGCTTTCGGTGGCCATACCATCGACGCCGCAACCGGAAAAGTTTCAGCATGAAGCCCATCGAACCCTGCACCCTGGTGATTTTTGGCGCGGCCGGCAACCTGTCACGTCGCAAACTCATTCCCGCCCTGCTGCAACTGGAGAAACTGGGTCGCTTTCCCGAAAACCTGACGTTTCTCGGCTTGAGCCTCGAAGAACGCTCCCGGGATGATTGGCTTGACGAAGTTCGAGCGCTGTTCCCGGACCAGGACAATGCCGTCATGGCCCGTTTCTTGACGCGCTGGCATTACCAGCACATCGATCCCGCCAACGCCGAGTCCTACGCCCGCCTGCGCGACAATCTTGGTGACACGACGCGCTTCCAGGCCAACCAGATTTTCTACATGGCTGTCAGCCCCTCCGATTACCCCAGCATCGTCGATCAGCTGGGACAACAGGGTTTGTTGAAAGAAGTGGGCGGTTGGCGCCGTGTGGTCATTGAAAAACCCTTCGGGTACGATCTCGCCAGCGCTGAAACACTGCAAGCCGGTTTGTACCGTCACCTCGACGAACACCAGATCTACCGCATCGATCATTACCTGGGTAAGGGAACAGTGCAGAACGTGCTGGTATTCCGTTTTGCCAATATCCTGCTGGAACCGTTGTGGAATAACCGCTACATCGATTATGTGCAGATCACCCAGTCGGAAACCCTGGGAATCGAAGGCCGGGCAGGCTACTACGAAGGCGCAGGGGCCTTGCGCGACATGATTCAAAGCCATCTGTTGCAAGTATTGACCCTGGTCGCCATGGAACCGCCCGTATCCCTGGGGGCCGAGCATCTGCGCGACGAAAAGGTCAAGGTTCTGCAGTCGATTCGCGCCATCCCGCAAAATGCCGTGCACGCCCATGCGTTTCGCGGTCAATATGCTCCCGGCAACATCGATGGTCAGCCGGTGCTGGGTTACCGCGAAGAGCCTGGCGTGGCCC
>JAJYQG010000085.1 GCA_021794775.1 Pseudomonadota bacterium | reverse complement strand
AAGGGTGGAATCAGGTGCTGCGACGTTACCCCGGGATACAGCAGGAGGCAGCTCCTCATGCCTGGGAAGAAGAACTGCTGTTGGCTGTGGAAACGCCGTTGAAAAGGCGTCGCCCCATTCCGCTCGTGCCCATTGGAACACCCTTTCAACAAAAGGTGTGGCAAGCATTAACGGCCATTCCTCCAGGTCAGATCAGAAGTTATGCTGATACAGCACGAGAGATCGGCAGGCAGGGTGCCATGCGTGCGGTGGGGAATGCTTGTGGTGCCAATCCACTCCCTTTTCTCATTCCTTGTCATCGGGTCGTGGGCAGTGATGGACGCTGGGGCGGGTTTGGTTTGGGCTTACCGGTCAAGGAGCAGTTGCTGATGCGCGAGGGGGTGGTACGCCATCGAACGATTCCCTTGGTTGCCCATGCTAGAATTCCGCTTTTGATCCGAGAACATGACATGGTTCAACTGACCGTCAATGGCTTGATACGCGGCTACGATGAAGCGCCGACGTTGTCCCGGTTGCTCGATGAGTTGGGCGTCTTGGGGCGACGGGTGGCGGTGGAACGCAATGGAGAAATCGTGCCGCGCAGTTTCTACGACAAAACGGAGCTGAATGACGGTGACAGCCTCGAAGTCGTGGTGGCTGTGGGAGGTGGGTGATGATGCAGCGTGAGGATAAGATGATGGGCAAGGATGAACAGGACCCCTTCATACTGGCAGGTCGGGTGGTGCGTTCCCGCTTGCTGGTCGGAACTGGAAAATACGTCGACATGGAACGGACGGCAGCGGCGGTTGCTGCCAGCGGAGCCGAAATTGTGACAGTGGCCATTCGCCGCACCAACATCGGGCAGAATCCAGGCGAACCGAACTTGCTGGACGTGATTTCCCCGGCACGGTATACCTTGCTGCCCAATACGGCAGGATGTTATACGGCTCAGGATGCTGTGCGTACGCTGAGACTGGCCCGCGAGCTGCTGGATGACCATCGGTTGGTCAAACTGGAAGTGCTGGGGGATCCCGACACGCTCTTTCCGAACATGACGGAAACGTTGACGGCGGCCGAAGTTCTGGTGCAAGACGGCTTCGAGGTGATGGTGTACTGCAGCGACGATCCCATCATGGCGCGTCGTTTGGAAGATATCGGGTGCGTCGCCATCATGCCGCTGGCTTCGTTGATAGGCTCGGGCATGGGGATTCTCAACCCGTGGAATCTGGGCATTATCCTGGAAAGGGCGAAGGTTCCCGTCATTGTCGATGCCGGTGTAGGCACGGCATCCGACGCCACCATCGCCATGGAATTGGGTTGTTCCGGCGTGCTGATGAACACAGCGATTGCCAAGGCCCGTGATCCGTTGCGGATGGCACAGGCCATGCGTCTTGCGGTAGAGTCCGGGCGCCTGGCTTGGCGTGCCGGGCGCATGCCACGTCAGGTCTACCAGGCCAGCGCCAGTTCTCCTCTGACAGGCTTGATTCAGTGACGGAGCGGCGCCCGATACGCAGCTATGTCTTGCGCCAAGGGCGTATGTCGCCAGCGCAGCAACGTGGTCTGGATGAAGGTTGGCCGCGTTGGGGTATCGACTTTGATGCGAACATGCTTCTGGATGCCCATGCCCTGGCGCAGCACTTTGGCCGACATGCGCCATTGGTGATGGAAATCGGCTTTGGCATGGGTGAAGGCACCGTGACCATGGCGCAACAACGTCCTGACTGGAATTATCTGGCGCTGGATGTTCATGGACCCGGGGTGGGCAGTTTGCTCAAAAAACTCGAAGAAGCTGCCATCACCAATGTGCGTGTCATGCGTCATGATGCGGTTGAGGTGGTGGAGCGCATGTTGGGTTCCGAGATCCTGGATGGGGTGCATGTATTTTTTCCTGACCCCTGGCCCAAGTTGCGTCACCATAAGCGACGCCTCATCCAGACACCTTTTGTGCATGCTTTGGTGCGCTGTCTCAAGCCGGATGGCTATCTGCATCTGGCCACCGATTGGGAGGATTATGCCCAACAGATGCATGCGGTACTGTCCGCTGAAACGGGTCTGGCCTTTATCGATCCGAAGGGGTATGTATCCCGTCCCGACTGGCGTCCTCTGACACGCTTCGAATCCAGAGGAATGAATCTCGGGCATGGTGTATGGGATCTGGTGGCCCGGCGTAGGGACGCAGAGCCTGTCGCGGAAGGACAAAAAGGGATACCATCGTGACGGGTATTGCGGAACGGCCAGGCACCCATCAGGTTGAGATCAGCGACCTGAACTTCGGCTATGGCGAGCGTCCAGTGCTTAAGGGTATCAATCTGACCGTGCCAAAGGGTGGTCTGGTGGCCATCATGGGGTTGAGTGGTTGCGGCAAAACAACCTTGTTACGTTTGATGGGTGGGCAGTTGCAAGCGCGTCAGGGCTCGGTGCGGGTTGCCGGTCAGGAGCTGAATGGCATGACCGAAGGGCAGTTGTATGCCATGCGTCGACAGGTGGGCATGTTGTTTCAGTTTGGAGCTTTGTTCACCGACCTTTCGGTGTTTGACAATGTGGCGTTTCAGATGCGTGAACATACGTCACTGTCGGAGAGCATGATCCGCGATTTGGTGTTGATGAAATTGAACGCGGTGGGCTTGCGTGGCGTCCAGGGTTTGATGCCATCCGAGCTGTCGGGTGGCATGGCGCGACGGGTGGCTTTGGCACGCGCCACAGCCCTGGATCCGTCCCTGATTCTTTACGATGAGCCTTTTACAGGGCTTGATCCCATCTCGCTGGGGGTTATTGGACGTTTGATCCGTGAATTGAACGATGCCCTTGGGGCAACCTCGGTGTTGGTGACCCACGATGTCCAGGAGTCCATGAAAATCGTCGACTACATTTATTTCGTATCCGATGGGGTGATCATCGCCCAAGGGACGCCCGAGGAAATTCGCACCTCTCACTTGCCTTTTGTGCACCAGTTTGTCTGGGGCGAGGCTGATGGTCCTTTGCCCTTTCATTACCCCGGATTGCCCTTGCCGCGGGATTTTGGCCTTTCGGCGGCGGGGGGATGATGGGCAGCTTGGTGCGTGGTTTGCAGAATATTGGCGACAGTGCGTTGCGTATTATCGAACGTATTGGCGCCGTGGTGCTGTTTTTGGGTCAGATTCTGGGGCATTCGGCACCCAGTTTTCGGCGGTTTTCTTTGGTCATTCGTGAGATGTATTACGCGGGCGTGCAGTCCCTGATCATCATCCTGGTCTCTGGCCTGTTTGTCGGCATGGTATTGGGTTTGCAAGGTTTCGAGACGCTTCAGAGTTATGGTTCGTCGGAAAGTGTCGGCGTATTGGTGGCCTTGTCCCTGATGCGCGAATTGGGTCCGGTGGTCTCGGCTTTGCTGTTTGCCAGCCGTGCCGGATCGGCGATGACCGCCGAAATTGGGCTGATGAAAGCCACCGAACAGCTATCGGCTATGGAAATGATGGCTGTCAATCCCTTGGCCCGTGTGGTGGCCCCGCGTTTTTGGGGTGGCGTTTTTTCGCTGCCCTTGTTGGCGGTATTGTTTGGTGCCATGGGCATCATCGGCGGTTTCCTGGTGACCGTAGTCATGCTGGGTGTCGACAGCGGCGCTTTCTGGTCACAGATGCAGGCAGCCGTGGATTTCAGACATGATGTCGTCAACGGTATGATCAAGAGCCTGGTGTTTGGCGTGGCCGTTTCGGCGATAGCCACGTTTGAAGGGTTTGAAGCGCCGCCAACCGCAGAAGGTGTGTCCGGTGCTACCACCCGTACCGTGGTGAGCTCTTCGCTGGCGATTCTGGCACTCGACCTGTTATTGACAGCATTCATGATGAAGGGGTGGAACTGATGAATCGAGCAACCTTGAATACGTGGGTGGGACTGTTTGTCCTGCTGGGGTTTTTGGCCTTTCTGATGCTGGCCTTCAAGGTAGGCAACCTCAGTCTGGGTGGCGGTAGCGGATCTTATGATCTGGTGGCCCATTTTGACAACATTGGCCAGCTTAAAGAGCGAGCCCCGGTGCGCAGCGCTGGTGTGCTGGTGGGGCGTGTGCGCTCGGTAAGCTTTGATGCGCGTCACTACAACGCTGAAGTGCATTTGTCGGTCGATGCTCAGTACCATTTCCCCCGCGACAGCTCGGCTTCCATCCTGACCTCAGGGATTCTGGGCGAGCAATATGTTGGGCTGGATGCGGGGGGGGATGACAAAATGCTTAAGAACGGTGATGAAATCAAGCTGGTTCAAGGAGCTATGGTGCTTGAGCGTTTGATTGGGCAGTTCCTGTTCAATAAGGCCCAGGATGGGGGCAATGACAAATCTTCCAACGCTAAGGGGGCACCATGAAGCGAATGACACTGGGTAAGCGGATTCAGCTTGGGCTGGTTTTGACGGGCTGGAGTCTTGCGGTATGGGCGGGTGTGGCGACACCAGAATCGGTGATTTCCACCACCGCCGACGAAGTGGTTCACACCTTGAAGACCGACAAGGATATCAAGAATGGTGACAGTGCCAAGGCTTATGCTCTGATACGGGACAAAGTGCTGCCGCATTTTGATTTCATGCGCATGACCCGTCTTGCGATGGGCAAATATTGGCGTGATGCCAATGCGGATCAGCAGCAAAAATTGGCCGATGGCTTCCGCGATCTGCTGGTGCGTACCTATTCCAGTTCGCTGAGTCAGTATAAAGATCAACAGCTGAAAGTTAAGGGCGAAGACCTGGACGGTCAGGAAGCGACGGTACACACCGTCATCATTCCTTCAGGAGGACCTTCGATTCCCATCGATTATCGTATGGAACAGATGGGCGACGATTGGAAAGTGTTCGATATTCAGGTTGACGGGGTGAGCCTGGTGACCAATTACCGCAGTGAGTTTGGCGAGATCGTCCGCAGCCGTGGGGTCGATGGTCTGATCCAGGCCCTGGCGGATAAGGCGCGCCAGGCCGAGAAAAAGTCGCGTACCAACAAGTCATGACCCATCGAGAAGAAGCTCAAGTTCGGTTAGAAGGGCCTGTGACGATG
>JAJYQG010000184.1 GCA_021794775.1 Pseudomonadota bacterium | reverse complement strand
GGTTCGTTCAGCCAAGATCCCGGACATGCTTATGCCGCTCATGTTGATGAGCCGGGATATTGTTTTTGCGAAGGTCAATAAATCCGGGGTGTGTGATGCGGTCACAATCTCGTCCATGAATCCGTGTGTTTTTTGAAAAAGGGAAGGCTATGAGCAATACGAACGAAATAGGCATTGGCCTGGTTACAGTGAAAAACATTACGCCAACTTTCAAGGCGGTTTTTGATCCGTTAATTGAGCGGCTTAATCTTGAAAATGACAGAATAGGAGAAGTATTTGAGTTCGTTATTTTGCAAGATGCTTCTGTTGGCAAAAACTGCTACCGATACGAATCAGAAGTTTGCAAATCGTTGAAAGATCTTTTGCACGACTATCCGGTTGATGATGTTGGTATAAACGAAGTATTGGCGTCACTCGCCAAACAGAATGGCGCAAGCGAAGAAAACATTGTCAAACTGAGTGAAGGCTTGTTGAGTGATGATCCTCTATCTCTTGAAGATTTGTATTCCATCGTTGACCTTGCTGATCCAGAGGCTGAAATCCAAAGCGTTATGCTCGAATCTGCGTTTGTTTGTGACAAGCAGATTCTTGGCGAATTTGGTGGATATTTTGAATACTACAGCAAAAACTACAGCCTGAATGAAAGCACCTGTGGCTCCGCAAGTATGGCGCTCGCTATTGATTCGGCAATCAAGAACGATGAGCCTGCTAAGGCCAGCAAGGCCATTGAGCAGCGCGTGCTCAATCTGTTTGACGGCATTGAGGACGACGATATTCGGAAGGATCTGATTCACAGGACGTTTACCAGCATCCTATACAAACTCAACAAAGAAGATGAGAAAGACGAAGCCGCGCCGGCTCGCCCAAAGCCGCGAGGTTGAGGCTGGTGGTTGGTTGAATTTCTGGTTTTGATTGGAGGTGCATCATGGACGCAAAAGAACATGCTGAAGCGATTTTGAACGGTTCGCCGGACGCCATTATCCCTGCGGGCAACGACAAGCGCAGATCGATCATGGAGTACATCGAGGGGAAGAAGGATCTGTTGAAAGCGGTAGCCTGCGCGACGTTCTTTATTGCGAATTCGATTTCTTTTGCCCATGCTCAGGAAGCGGTAGGGCAGGGGGTCCAACCGGTTGCTTCCGTGCCTGCGGCGCCGTCTGGCATCGACACGACGGACGCGGCCAATCTTTCGGCAAAGCAGATCCAGAAGATGTTTCAGGACGCGATGAGCGTGACCAGGGCAACGGATTACATGCAGGGGTTGCCTGGGGCATCCGAGGGGTATATCGCCGTCGATGCGGACAACGGCATGGTTCTTGATGCCATGAAAAAACCCGACCCGAACGCGGTTCGCGGGGCGGTATCAAAGTCCCATGCGGAGCGTTTCCAGGGGGTGTACCCGACCAGAGTTTCGTACATCAACAGTGTCACGAAGAAGCGGACAACGGTTGGGGCATTGTTTTTCAAGCAACCGTCTTTCGATGTCATTTCAGAAATCCAGCAAACCCTGGCGCAGAATCGCGGGAAGTATGACGATTCGACCGTCATGGCGTTTGCCCGGTCGATCGGGTATGCCAATGCGCTTGGCGAAAGCGATATTCACGGAATGAAGACTGCCCGATCGGATGCGGATCTTGCGAAAGAGCAGGTATTCGCTTGCATCATGGAGACGCAAAAGGGTTTTCCGATGGTGACTGATATGACCATGGATATGTACCGGTCTGGCGTATTTGCCGGCGTGAAGAACAAGGAACTGGTTTTGCGCGCGTTGGCGGATGTGAAAAAAACCAGCATTACCGCGTTCATGAAGAAAACCCCTGAGCAATTGGCTGAAATGTCTCGGGTGATCGTGAAAAACGCGGCGTCGGGGGCGGACCGCCATATCCTGATGGATTCGGCTGCTTCTGAGGCGGTTCCTGGCGTTTCCGTCATGCGTCTGGCATCACAGGACGTTCCGCCGCCCGGATCGGCTCCTGAAGCGGCTCAGAGCGATTCTGCGGGGGGCGCTTCTACCACGCCGCCTCAGCCCGGCATGCTTGAGAAGGCGAAAGGGTTTGTGCAGAACTCTGCGGCGGAGATCCAGAGCGGGAATGTTGGGCAGGCGACGGACCAGGTAGTGAGTTCCGTGAAGAGCGTGTTTAGCAAAATGGGGTTCTGAACATGGTCAATACCGAATATCCCGCCGACGGCGCTGGTTCCGAGGTTATCGATGCGCTGGTGGAATTGCTGGCGCAGTCCCGTGTAATGTACGAATCGCTGGATTTCGATGATACTGGTGGCCGCGTGGGGCGTGCGATTGACCGAGCGGCCTCGGTATTGGATCGCTGCGTCAATCTCGGGCTTTTTGAGCCGTTCGATCCAGCTAAGGTCAAGATTGAGTTTCACAGGTATACGATGAATCAGGGGACGTTTACGATCTTCTACGACAACGAGAAGATCCTGGTTGTTCACGACGACATCAATCTGGTCAAGGAGTCTGTGAATTGCGTGTTGCGCCCTGCGTGGTCCAAAGAACATCCGGACGGGAACATTGCCGGCTGGCAGGGGATCTCCAAGGAAGAAGCCATGGACCTTGCCAAAGGCATCTACGAGCGCGGGCTGCGCACGATGCGCCCGTTGTGTTGGAGCCGTCCGAAAGCCGCCCCGGAGGCGAAGGGGCTAAAGCCAGGGGCCTGATCCGTGATCATGGCAAATGTTTTAGGAGGCAGTTATGGCCATTGATGAGAATGTCAAAATTTTGCGAGCTTTCGTGACCGCGAACAAGGAAGCAAAAAAGAGAATGGTGCACGTAGAGAGGTTGTTTGCGCCAGATTCCCGGACTGTCAAAAATACGCCGGGCGCGAAAGCGAGCCCCGGATCGCCTGCTAAGTAAACTGTGCAGCAGGAACCAACTGAAGCGATTTTGGCGTTTTACGCCTGAACGCAACAGGAATCCTCGACCGCGCTTTGCGTGCCCATAAATAGCTTCAGGGCGGGGATGTTAAGAAAACGTCAACGATACGGGGAATCCTCCCCGACCTAAAGGACGGGGCTTCCACGCTTCAAAGCCGTAGACTTTCGGGCATTGAACCCGAAAATCTACCGTGCCGCTCCATCCCCCTCGTAAACGGAGGGGTTTTCACGCAAACGGCACTGATCGATAAAGGAAAATCATCATGATCAAGAGAGTTGCTGTGTTTGCCGTCGTTACCATGGTTTCTGCAGCGTCTTTTGCGTCCAGCGTCTCACAGGGACCGCAAGGCCAGCCTCAAGGCCAGCCTCAAGCAGTTCAAGGCCAACCGCAAGCGGCAGCGCCGCAACAAGCGGTAGGCAGCGGCGGTGAGGGAAACCAATTCGCCCGGCGCAAACAGGAGATTGTCGAGCGCCTGCGTCAGAGACGCGAAATGATCGAGCGCAAAATCCAATGCGTCAACCAGGCTTCGCGCCGCGAAGATTTACGCGAGTGTATGCAAAGAGGGGATCGCGGCTGATTCCGTTTGCCGCGCCGATAATTTCTGAAGTATACTTTGAGCCACTATCACCCCATCGGACTTGGCCGAAAGACCCCCGATGGGGTTCTCGTATGACCCAAGCCTAAAAAGCCTTCCTCAGATGGGCCTACTACCCCTTTGGACGCGCTGGCCTTGGAAGTTCAAATGGGCGGGGCTTCGTTGGATACCTTGTCCAAAAGTTCTTTTACCGCAGAAGGGAATATCCTGATGTTCTCGAAAGAAAGCTGCGGTAATCGTTCTTCAATGATCTTCAGGACGATCCTGGCCTGATGGGCGTCCCGCAATCGTTTTCCGTATTCCCTATCCTTTTGTTCGGCCATCCACAGCTTGAACAACACGAACGCTCGAGGATCGATGGTGTTCATGCAAGCCATCGCCCCGGTTGAACCGACAACCATTTCCTTGAATCTTGGCGCGCTTAACAGCCATTCGGCGTTGCGCGCCTTGACGGTCCAAAAGTCATCGTCGTGCTCACTCAGTCTGGCCGGGCCTTCCTTGACGCCTGAGACAGTTCGAGCGGGGTCTTTGGCACGAATGATGTCCACTTCAAACCCATCATCATTCACGGCCGTATAGAGCTGAAGCGGGTTGATCCTAAAAGACGTATCAACCTTGCGAAGCAAGCCGATCATCCCGTCTTTGTTTAATCCGGTTGACACGCCCAGGCTTATTTTTTTTCGGTTGTCCCACAGAAGATCCAGGTCGCGGGTTGCCAAGGCGGACTCAATGATCCGGATGCTTGCGGCTGTCTCGTAGGCGTACAGCGCGTGGGTTCCGACCACCGCAAAGTGCGGGGCTAGCCCTGCGCGTTCAATCTCGGACAGCAGGTTAATGACAATGGACGGAGTTCGCCCGACGCGAAGCGCCCGGTTCAGGCGCGCATGTTTTTCAACGGCCTCACGCAGCCTGGCGGCGGACTGTTCTTCGTGTGCTTTGCCCTGGACGAACTTCTGGTAGATCTCAATCGTTTCCGGCGTCTTTGCACCGAGGCTGGTTTGGGCGCCGCGTGGCGTGGTTCTGATCAGGTATTCTTTCTGCTTCACGGTTTTCCAGAACATGCCGCCACGATAGGCGCTTACCCTGGCAATGGCCTGCTCATACGCCAGAAAGGTTTGTCTGGCATCGATGTATTGCCTGATCGCATCGTCAGGCAGGTCGAAGGTTTCCGCGTTGTTTTCCATTTTTCAATTTTACACGGAAACTGTTTCCAGGTCAATTGGTTGCAGCGATATGTCACGTCAATTATGGCGCGGTGTCTTGCTGCTAAATTGCTGCTATCTTCTGGTCTTGCTGCTAGATAGCCGCTATCTTTTCGCTAGATGGCCGCAAGCAGTCGGCTTGCTTTGTGCTTTATTTCTGTGTAAGTTGGCGGCTGGCTATCAATCGTGGGGGCGATATGGCAGCAGTCATTGCATTTGTTTCGCAGAAAGGTGGGGTCGGAAAAAGCACGCTGTCCCGTGCGTTGGCGCGTGAAGCCGCTGCAGGCGGACTACGCGTCAAGGTGGCAGACTT
>JAJYQG010000097.1 GCA_021794775.1 Pseudomonadota bacterium | reverse complement strand
CCCTGGACCCGGCGCCCACAGCGGCGCCACCAGCTGGCAGCAGGTAGGCCGGCTCCTGGCGCAGGGCTTCCGCCACCCTGGCATGGACATGGGTCTGCGGAATGGCGGCGTCGCGCAGCACATCGCCAATCAGATGAAAGGCAAACCAGGTATCTTTCAAATCGTCTTCATGTCGATGCTCGACCAGGAACTTACCCAGATCCCGATCCAGCTCTCCATCCATGGCCGCCGACAAGCATTCGCAATCATCCCGATTCATCACCATCTTTTCTTCCCTCCCGAAGCATCGAGCAAAGGCTTCAGTTTCAAGGCAATGGCTTCACGCGCCCGGAATATGCGCGAACGTACCGTTCCGATCGGACAATTCATCAACGTGGCGATGTCTTCATAAGACATACCCTCGATTTCACGCAACCGAATGGCACTCTTCAACTCTTCCGGCAAAGCCTCCATGCTCGCATTGACCGTTTCGGCGATTTCACGACTGAGCAACTCGGCCTCGGGTGTGTGGACATCCACGACCAGATCGTTGCCGTCGAAATACTCGGCATCTTCCAAATCCACGGAGGCCACCCGGCGCCCCTGATGCATCAGGAAGTTTTTGGCGGTGTTGACCCCTATGCGATACAGCCAAGTGTAAAACGCCGATTCTCCACGAAAATTCCCGAGGGCCCGGTAAGCCTTGATGAAGGCTTCCTGGGTAACATCCTCGATCTCGGCCGGATCACGAATCAAGCGCCCGACCACACGGGCCAACTTGCGCTGGTACTTGTTGACCAGCAGCTCGAAGGCCAGCTTGTCGCCCCGTTGGGCGCGCAGCACCAATTGGTAATCGAGATCCCGCTCCGATGGAGCGGCTCCGGCTGCAGCGCTGTCGTGATTGGAAACCTTCATGGATGTCAGGGGCGGTTGAACCGCCGTTAACGATATCACGCGTGCGCTCGATGGTGTGCTCATGAAGGGTTTCACCTCCCAAGAAATGCCCGACTCATGCTGATGGACTGCTTTCGGGCTGATTGGTTCCATAACCGGAGTATAATCCAGCCTTTCAGTGAAGACAGTACCATGCCCCAACGCGATAGCCTGACCTATGATGTGGTGATTGTCGGGGCCGGTCCTTCCGGTCTCGGTTGCGCCATTCGCCTCAAGCAACTGGCCCAGGCAGCCGGCCGCGATGTTTCGGTATGCGTGCTCGAAAAAGGTGCCGAAGTCGGCGCCCATATTTTGTCCGGGGCTGTCATGGAGCCGCGCGCGCTGGCCGAACTGTTCCCCGATTGGGCCCAACAGGGCGCCCCGTTGCTGACCCCTGTCACGCAAGACCATTTCTGGCTGCTGACGGAGCGACGCTCCTGGTCCTTGCCGATTCCCCCCTCCCTGCATAACCAGGGCAATTACATCGTCAGTCTGGGCGAAGTCTGCCAGTGGCTGGCGGCCCAGGCCGAATCTCTGGGCGTGGAAATCTACCCAGGTTTTGCCGCGACCGAGCCCCTTTTCGACGACCAAGGCGCGCTTAAGGGCGTCATCACCGGCGATGTCGGGCGGCAACGCAATGGCGAACCTGGCCCACGCTTTCAACCGGGCATGGAACTGCATGCGCGGCAAACAGTGCTGGCCGAAGGTTGCCGCGGCTCGCTGACGCGCCTGATCAAGGAACGCTACACGCTCGAACGGGATTGCCAACCACAAACCTACGGCTTGGGTCTCAAGGAAGTCTGGGAAGTGACCAGCCCACTGCATCGCCCCGGCACTGTGATCCATACGGCAGGCTGGCCCCTGGATGCGGACGTCTACGGAGGCTCCTGGATTTACCACCTCGATGAGCGCCGCGTCTCGATCGGTTTTGTCGTAGGTCTGGACTACGCCAATCCCTACCTCAGCCCATTTGAAGAATTTCAGCGTTTCAAAACCCATCCTGCGGTGCTCCCGCTGTTGCAAGGGGGTCGGCGCATTGCTTATGGCGCCCGAGCCCTGAGCGAAGGCGGCTGGCAATCCATCCCGCGCCTGAGCTTCCCCGGCGGACTGTTGGTGGGCGATGCCGCAGGCTTTCTGAACGTGGCCAAAATCAAGGGTAGCCACACGGCCCTCAAGTCCGGCATGCTGGCCGCCGAATCGCTGTGGCCTTTGCTCGGCAGCGACTCCGCGCCAGCAGAATGCCTTGGCTACGAAACGGCGCTGCGTGGGTCCTGGGTAGGAGCCGAGCTGCATGCCGTGCGTAACCTGCGCCCAGCCTTCCGTCACGGATTATGGGCCGGCCTGGCCCATGCTGCGTGGGACAGCTGGATCTGGCGCGGCAAGGCACCGTGGACGCTGCAACATCATGGCGCCGATCACCAACAGCTCAAGCCGGCCAAAGCCATGCGCCCGATCCTTTATCCCAAAGCGGATGGACGTATCACCTTCGACCGCAGTTCCTCGGTGTTCCTGACCCAGACCACCCATGAGGAAAACCAGCCGGTGCACCTGCAGCTGGAGCAACCGGAGCTGGCCATCTCACTCAATTGGAGCGAATACGACAGTCCGGAAACGCGCTACTGTCCCGCCGCCGTCTACGAACTGGTGCGCGACCCCCAAAATACCCGCCCAAGGCTTCAGATCAACGCCGCCAACTGCATTCATTGCAAGACCTGCGACATCAAGGACCCCGCCCAGAACATTCGCTGGGTACCCCCCGAAGGGGGTAGCGGCCCTCAATACCCCAAGCTCTGAGCCATCAGGCATCAGGCCAGACGACGGGCCACCTGCTCCAACGACACTGCCGCTTCTTCCTCAGCCTGGCGCGTCAGGAGCACCACGGCTTGCTGCGCCTGAGCGACAAAAGCAGCGTCGCGGATCGCCGGGACATTGATTTCCACATTCAGCACCGCGCTTTTGAACGCTGCCATCAACGCATGCACGGCCACGCCGGTGTCGCTGAGCACGTTACGGTGGCCCAGTTCGGCCGAACGCCGAGCCAGCAACAAACCTTCGAGGCAAGCGCGCATACAGGCCAGCGGCACCTCGGTAGCGCCTTCATAGCCGCGCTGGATGGTGCTGGCGCGATGATCGATGGCTTCGACGCTGTCCTTGGGCAACTTGAAGGCCTGCATCAAGGCCTCGAAGGCCCTGGCATCCTCGCTGATCATCGCAGCAAAGTGCTGGCGCAGTCGATCGGATTCCTGAACCTGTTGTTCCAGTTCGCTCGCCCAAGCCTCCTGCCCCTTCTTCCCCAATGTGACCCGCGCCACCATGGCGATCAAGCCCATCCCCATGGCCCCCATCACCCCAGCGGCGGCACCGCCGCCAGGGGTCGGTTCGGCGCTGGCCAATTGATCCAGAAAATGCTCAATACTCATCGACTGCATGAAAAAACTCCTTGAAAAATGCTTGAATGACGTCAAGCGCCCAGTTTCTGGCAAGCGCGCTCAAAAATCTCGCGGGCATCCAGAACCTGGTCATGGGATTCGAACAATTGGGCAATGCATTCACGGTGCAGGGCCAGCTTCAAAGCCCCAAACCCCAAAGGCCCAAAAGCCAGGGCGCCGTGGCGCAAGGTGGCTTTGTCCATCATGTCGAGGCCTTCGATGCCCAAGGGCGGAGAGGCGTTGGCGTCGGCAATCAGTTCCAGTTCGTCCAGTTCGCTCCATTGGGTTTCGGTCAGCATCGATACCCCGGCAGCACCGGTGGACACCACCACCTGGGCGCCACGCACGGCCTCCCCACGATCTTCCAACGTAGGGGCGGCCAAGGCCTGCACCATCAAGCCGAAACGGGACTGGATGGCATGGCAGACCTGTTCTGTACGATCCCGTTGCCGCCCGGTCAAGGTCACCGAAGCGCCGGCCTGACTCAGCATCACCGCCACCCGTTGCCCGACGGGGCCCGTCCCGCCCAGCACCACCGCTTTATACCCTTGCAGCGAACGGCCCTTGGCGAGCCAGGCCACACAAGCTGCGGCCGTGGTGTTGGCCCCGTTGCTGTCGAGCATCAACGAAACCCGGAAATTCCCAAAGAAACGCTGTTGAATCGCTTGCACCAAAGCTTCGCCCGCAGCCAAATGGCTGCCCCCGACAAACAGGGCGGTATTTTTCTTATCCTTGGGACCACGGGTAAAAATCGCGCCCTCAACCAGGGCAGCCACATTATCCGGCGTCACGGCGCCGTAAGAGACGACATGATCGGCCCCTCCATCGTAGGCCACCACGGCGTCGAACAACGACGGCTGGACATCCGTGTCCAGTTGAACCAACAGTTTTTTCATGAAAATATCCCGATATCAACGATTGCCAGGATCCAGGCCGGCCAAATAATGCGCCGCAGCCTCCAGGGATCCCGTCGGCTGGGCGACTTGTTTCGCCCAACCTTTCATGCGCTCCCATGCAGGAGCAGAGTGAAATGATACGATATTCTGCACATGAAGATAAAACGCGGGGTCCAGCGTGCCGCGCCCGGCCTCAGCCACCGCCGCGCTGCGCCAGGCCCACCAGCAGGCCACCAGAGTTGCCATCAGGTTGAGATAGGGTACGGCCACAGCCAGGGCGCGGCGTTGCTCGGACTGCCCCAGACGCAACAGCAGTTCGGTGGCCTGGGCCGCCAGAAGACATCCTTCGCGCAACGGCACCAGCAGTTCACTGTCGGGACATCCCTGCCAGGATGCGGCGATGTCTTCCAGCAATTCCTGCACCGCCATGCCGCGATCGCGCCACAGCTTGCGCCCCAACAGATCGTTGGCCTGAATGCCCGTCGTTCCTTCATAGATGGGGGCGATGCGGGCATCACGGTAATGTTGCGCGGCTCCGGTTTCCTCAATGAAGCCCATACCGCCAAACACCTGCAGCGCTTCGCTGGTCGCCCATACCCCCAATTCGGTGCAGTAACCCTTGACCAGCGGCGTCAACAGGTCGGAGCGCCGTTGGGCACGGGCTCTGGCTTCCCCCTCGGACAAGGCATGGGCTTCGTCGAGCATACGCGCCGCGTAATAGGCCAGACAGCGCCCCGCGAAGAGACGGGCGCGGATGTCCACCAGCACAGATCGGAA